>NZ_JBQENT010000130.1:0-552 GCF_052044855.1 Metabacillus sp. 22489 | reverse complement strand
TTGTGAAAAAGAAAACCCTAGGCTAGGCCTAGGGTTCCAAAAAGCTTTCAGCGTGGTATTAAAAAAACTCTTCCGTGGTGCTAAAATATTTTTGGTTCCCCAACCAAAATATGAGCATACGGAGGAGTTTTATATGTCCAAAGACAATAATAGTTTAGCACATACAACTTGGAATTGTAAGTATCACATAGTTTTTGCCCCCAAATACAGAAGACAAGTGATTTATGGAAAAATAAAAAAGGATATTGGAGAGATACTTCGTACCTTATGTGAAAGAAAAGGGGTGGAGATTATTGAAGCAACTGCGTGTAAAGATCATGTACATATGTTAGTTAGTATTCCGCCCAAGATAAGTGTGTCTTCATTTGTAGGATATTTAAAGGGGAAAAGTAGTTTAATGATATTTGATCGTCACGCAAATTTGAAATATAGGTACGGAAACCGAAAATTTTGGTGTACTGGTTATTATGTTGATACAGTTGGAAGAAACAAGAAGGTAATAGAAGAATATATACGAAATCAAATTCAAGATGATATAGTCGCAGAACAATT
>NZ_JBQENT010000129.1:0-597 GCF_052044855.1 Metabacillus sp. 22489 | reverse complement strand
TTTCATCCACTTAAGATTCATCTTACCGCCGCCCTTTCGATTGTTGTAAATTCTAAATTATTTTCTAGGTTGGTTAACAACTAACCAACCTTTTGTCTCGCATAACTATTGTTGTTTTACCTTGAGTTTATTCTTCTTGAACACGTGTTCTTTTATTGTATTACATTACCTCTATATGGATCTTGACTTTGCATGTAGTTAGAAAATTGCTGAACCGATTGTTGAATAGTTTGTGGAGTTTCTTTTTCCAAACCGTACCATCCGTTTTTAAACATTAAGTTATATAGATTGCGGTGACAGTCTTCTGTTTCTTGGGAAACAGACGCTATTGTACGATACAACGATTCATGGCTAGCTTCTTTTAATGCAGTCGAGTATGAGGAAGATATATATTTTTCCGTAGTTAAGGCATCGTTTAGAAAATCTCTATCGTTCATTTGCGGCGTCTTAGGGACTGGTGTTTCAGGATTTTTAATCCTGTTTGGAGTATTATTTTCCACTATAGTTTCCTCCTTATTGATTCATATTTTGTGAAGGTTGAGTTACATACTGTTGCATCTGTTGAAGCAGCTGTTGATAGTGTCGATCATGCATTTG
>NZ_JBQENT010000128.1:0-623 GCF_052044855.1 Metabacillus sp. 22489 | reverse complement strand
ATGCGAACACCACCTAAGAGTTTATATATCTATTATAAATGAAAAGAGCGAAGGCTTCCTCATAATATCGAGGAAGCCTTCGCTTTATTAAAGATATAGAGACTTTTTCAGTGGCCTCATCTTTACTGATCTTTTTTGGGGGCTATTTTTATAAACCTTGTTGCTTTTATTAGTAGTCGCTTTGGTTAATTTCCTCTTCAAATATTTTATAAATTTATAAAAATAAATGTTTTGTTTCCCGTTATATTACATATTTGAATAATAATTTAAAATAATGGTTCTTCATAATAAGCCAATAACTCATTTAAACGCAAAAAAAGACCAGTATTTCTACTGATCCTTTTCCATCTTACCTGGCAACCCTCATGTGCCCGAAGAACGCACATTCCGGTTTTCTCTCTCTCTGCACTTCCTACGACCTTCTTGCTTCTCCCAAGCCTCAGGCTAGTAAGTATACTTTGTCTCTACGCTTCTCTATCAACCTATCGGTTTTTATTTAAACACAAAAAAGACCAGTATTTCTACTGATCTTTTTCCATCTTACCTGGCAACGTCCTACTCTCACAGGGGGAGTCCCCCAACTACCATCGGCGCTGAAGAGCTTAACTTCCGTGTTCGGCATG
>NZ_JBQENT010000127.1:0-637 GCF_052044855.1 Metabacillus sp. 22489 | reverse complement strand
AAAGATAAGAAAGTATAAAAATTTGGGTCTACCACAGTCATTTAAGCTGTGGTATTTTCATTTTATGGAGACCAATATATTGAGAAGAATATTTTTTGATAAACACCAACATTGGGAAGCTTTCAAAAGAAAACACGGTGCTAAAATCCGCCCTATCGTAATTAAGGAGGTTGAGAAATTTCGAGATTGTGGGGATATCAAAAATGGATTTAAGTTATTTGTGTGTGAAGGTTGTCATGATGTGCGAAAGGTTCCTTACCGATGTAAAGGTCGATTTTGTACCACGTGCTCTGTTGGAGAAAGTGAAGAATGGAGTAGGTTACTTACTGAAGATGTTCTTCAGGTTAATCATCGGCACGTAATTTTTACGATTGATGAAGGACTAAGAGATGTATTTCTCCTTCACCGACATCTATTAAAAGATTTAATGGATGCTTCTGCAAGACTACTTACTGACTTCTTCAAAAAGAAAGCAAAGGTAACACCTGGGATTATTGCTGGACTCCACACTTTTGGTTCAAGGGTCAACTTCAATCCTCACGTACATATGTTAGTTACAATGGGTGGATTAACAGAAAAAGGAGAATGGAAGCAGTATGATTTCTTGCCATTTACGATGCTTCGTAAACAATGGCAA
>NZ_JBQENT010000126.1:0-671 GCF_052044855.1 Metabacillus sp. 22489 | reverse complement strand
TAATCTCAATCGTTTCTTCTAAAGGTTCCATCACAAGATCTAATGTTGGTCGTTTATTGATTCCAAACGAAGTAATTTCTCCATTATAAAGGTCAAGGATGGGGCTTAAATACAACTTCTCTTCTCCTAGACATTTGAATTCTGTAATATCAGTTACTAATTTTTGAAGAGGAATAGGTGTATTAAAACGACGGGATAGACGGTTTTTCGCTACTTTACCAACCTTCCCCTTATAGGAATTATATTTCCGAGATTTCCGCATGAATTTTACACATTTTAATCCTAGTTCCCGCATAAGTCGATACACTTTTTTATGATTAACACAATATCCTAATTTCTTTAATTCCTTTGTGATTCGTTTATAACCATAGCGTTCATGAAACTTCTTAAATAGTTGAGTGATGAGTTCTTTTGGTTCCGAGTCCGGATCTTCTTTCCCTAAATTTTTTACATGATAATGATAGGTTGCTTCAGGAATGCTCACAACAAGGAAAATATCCTTTAATCGGAATCCTTCTTCTTTGAGTTCGAATGCCAATTTTGCTTGTGCTTTTCGGGAAAGACATTCGGATTTTCCCGAAAAGCTCTCAGCTTTTTTAAGTAAGCAATTTCTAATCTCAATAGTTCATTCTCACGTTCTAACTCTGCTTCACGTGTTAACTTATTTTCTT
>NZ_JBQENT010000125.1:0-689 GCF_052044855.1 Metabacillus sp. 22489 | reverse complement strand
TTAGGTTAAGTCCTCGAACGATTAGTATCTGTCAGCTCCACGTGTCACCACGCTTCCACCTCAGACCTATCAACCTGATCATCTTTCAGGGTTCTTACTCACTAATGTGATGGGAAATCTCATCTTGAGGGGGGCTTCATGCTTAGATGCTTTCAGCACTTATCCCTTCCGCACATAGCTACCCAGCTATGCCTTTGGCAAGACAACTGGTACACCAGCGGTGCGTCCATCCCGGTCCTCTCGTACTAAGGACAGCTCCTCTCAAATTTCCTACGCCCACGACGGATAGGGACCGAACTGTCTCACGACGTTCTGAACCCAGCTCGCGTACCGCTTTAATGGGCGAACAGCCCAACCCTTGGGACCGACTACAGCCCCAGGATGCGATGAGCCGACATCGAGGTGCCAAACCTCCCCGTCGATGTGGACTCTTGGGGGAGATAAGCCTGTTATCCCCGGGGTAGCTTTTATCCGTTGAGCGATGGCCCTTCCATGCGGAACCACCGGATCACTAAGCCCGACTTTCGTCCCTGCTCGACTTGTAGGTCTCGCAGTCAAGCTCCCTTGTGCCTTTACACTCTACGAATGATTTCCAACCATTCTGAGGGAACCTTTGGGCGCCTCCGTTACATTTTAGGAGGCGACCGCCCCAGTCAAACTGCCCACCTGACACTGTCTCCCACCTCGAT
>NZ_JBQENT010000124.1:0-757 GCF_052044855.1 Metabacillus sp. 22489 | reverse complement strand
ATGATCAGGTTGATAGGTCTGAGGTGGAAGCGTGGTGACACGTGGAGCTGACAGATACTAATCGTTCGAGGACTTAACCTAAATAGAAAAGCAGAAGAAGCCAGTATGGCTTCTGGAGCAAGACAAAGAAGAGCGTTAAACTTAGTGAATGAATATAATATCGTTATCTAGTTTTGAAGGAATATAAAATAATCCTTGATTTTTTGTGAAAACATTATATAATGAATCTTGTCGTTTTAAATGACAAATTCAAAACATATCTGGTGACGATGGCGAAGAGGTCACACCCGTTCCCATGCCGAACACGGAAGTTAAGCTCTTCAGCGCCGATGGTAGTTGGGGGTTTCCCCCTGTGAGAGTAGGACGTTGCCAGGTTAAATTTTGAAGGATGGTTATATGGTCTGCAACATTAAGTTGTAATCCATCATCCTTATTATGGAGGATTAGCTCAGCTGGGAGAGCATCTGCCTTACAAGCAGAGGGTCGGCGGTTCGATCCCGTCATCCTCCACCATTATTCTTTAAAATAAATAGTATTTAAGCCGGTGTAGCTCAATTGGTAGAGCAACTGACTTGTAATCAGTAGGTTGGGGGTTCAAGTCCTCTCGCCGGCACCACTTAGAATAAAGTTACTCATTTATAAAATGAGCCATTAGCTCAGTTGGTAGAGCATCTGACTTTTAATCAGAGGGTCGAAGGTTCGAGTCCTTCATGGCTCACCATTTACACACCTTGCGGGTGTGGCGGAATTGGCAGAC
>NZ_JBQENT010000123.1:0-765 GCF_052044855.1 Metabacillus sp. 22489 | reverse complement strand
ACAGCACATATCTCCACTCTATACTTGTTTCTCGACAACTCAAGTATATAAGAATGGGTGATATTGTGCTCTTTTTTTCTTCAAATTGTTTTAAAACCCCAACATTTATTATAGAACCAGTAAAAAAGACCTTGCAACTATATGCAAAGTCTTTTTCATTATTTTTAAGAAGCCCCAGCTTCTTCAAATTCAACTTCTAATTCACCTAATCGGTGATATTCTGCTAATACAGCATCTTGGATTTTTCCGCGTGTATTAGAATTAATAGGGTGTGCAATATCTCTGAACTCTCCATCCGGAGTACGCTTACTCGGCATCGCAACAAAGAGACCATTATTTCCATCAATAACACGTATGTCATGAACAACAAATTCATGATCCAACGTAATTGATGCAATCGCTCTCATACGACCTTCGGTATTTACGCGGCGCAATCTTACGTCTGTAACTTCCATTCTGTTCACCACCTTTTCCCCCATATGAAAAACCTTTGTTAATAATTCAACGTATTTTTCCTTTTTCCTGCATAATTTGAAAATTTTTTTAAAAATTCGGGTATTTAATTTAATATCATACAAAATACAGAAAATATAAAATTAGAAAGTAAAAAAGGGCATAAAAAAAAGCCAATCTGTATCAGATTGGCTCAGATTGAAGACAAAAGGCATTTGGGAAAGCTTTCTTTCCCAAATGCCTTTTTAATTTTTGATTTTCTTCTTAGAATCTATCTTAAAAATAAGTGTAAATTGCCTATTATTCATATTT
>NZ_JBQENT010000122.1:0-877 GCF_052044855.1 Metabacillus sp. 22489 | reverse complement strand
GTCTGCCAATTCCGCCACACCCGCAAGGTGTGTAAATGGTGAGCCATGAAGGACTCGAACCTTCGACCCTCTGATTAAAAGTCAGATGCTCTACCAACTGAGCTAATGGCTCATTTTATCAATGAGTACTACTATTCTTTTTACTACTTGTAACCGACGCCCAAATCTCAGTAAGTTTATTCAAGTAGAAGCTCGATTTGTGCGCTGATGTTTCGCTTCGCAGCTTACTCGAACGTGCTCTACCAACTGAGCTAATGGCTCATTATAATAATGAGTTATTTATTATAAGTGGTGCCGGCGAGAGGACTTGAACCCCCAACCTACTGATTACAAGTCAGTTGCTCTACCAATTGAGCTACACCGGCTTAAATACAATAGTTTATTTTAAAAGATAATGGTGGAGGATGACGGGATCGAACCGCCGACCCTCTGCTTGTAAGGCAGATGCTCTCCCAGCTGAGCTAATCCTCCAAATTATGCCTGGCAACGTCCTACTCTCACAGGGGGAATCCCCCAACTACCATCGGCGCTGAAGAGCTTAACTTCCGTGTTCGGCATGGGAACGGGTGTGACCTCTTCGCCATCGTCACCAGACATTAGCGACAAGAATTATTATACTATTTTAAGAGAAAATTTCAAGTCTTTTTTGAAGAAAAATATTCCTTCAAAACTAGATAACGATTTATAATATTCATTCACTTAGTTTAACTCTCTTTTATCTAGCTTCAGAAGCCATCGGCTTCTTCTGCTTTTTTAAATTAGGTTAAGTCCTCGAACGATTAGTATCTGTCAGCTCCACGTGTCACCACGCTTCCACCTCAGACCTATCAACCTGATCATCTTTCAGGGTTCTTACTCACTAATGTGATGGGAAATC
>NZ_JBQENT010000121.1:0-934 GCF_052044855.1 Metabacillus sp. 22489 | reverse complement strand
TAAGAAAAACCGGGCATAGCCCGGTCCTTTTCATGGTTAGAGAATATCCGATAATTTGTACTCTATGCCATGTACCCCTTTATAATACTCAGGATACATTTCACCCCCACATTTTTCACATGCAAACATAGGAGGAGTTGTCGGATCTCCATCATCCATTAAATCGAAATCCCTTACCACGTTAATAGGAATCTCTTCTTTCTCATGACACGCCAAACAAACATAGCTGACGCTCTGTTGCTTGGACTGGTTTAGGCTTATGTTTTTCTTCTTTTTCTTTCCCTTTTTGCGGGTTTTTGATACCGGTGAGATCGTTAATCATCCTTTCTAAATAAGCTCTTGTAGTTTTGCATAAGGCTACCTTTATTTCTAATTTACCATTTTCAAGGCAGACTTCTCCCTTGTATTCATAGTAACATTCACACCTCTGACAAACGAGAGGGTCTTTCTTGCCACTGGCTACTATTCTTTCACGCCACGTCTGGCGACGTAAGGTTTTCTTAACTTTTACAACCCAACGTCTTGCTTTTTGTTGCCAAGTACTCAACACTTTTTTACACAAGTTTTTTGATCTTCTAGAATACATACCGTAATGCCGAATAGTTTTAAATTGCTCGTCTGGGATATGGCGAATTAAACGTGAAATAAATTCTTCGACACTTACGGTTTCGGATTTGTCTTTTCCGTCAGTTTTATCCTTATATTTGAACGTAACGAATTGCCCATCATATGCCTCAATCCGATTGATTCCAATCGCTGGTCGACGAATATAACGGCCAATATAACGAAGTTGTTCTTTTATTTTCCCCCTCTGTTTAGGTGCATACACATAGAAGCCTTCGCCATTATTGGTGAACGCCTTTTGAAGTCTTGGTTGGATTCTTTTCTTTTCTCTTGGTGAAACTCCGTTTCTAATTAATTTTAATACGACCGT
>NZ_JBQENT010000120.1:0-981 GCF_052044855.1 Metabacillus sp. 22489 | reverse complement strand
CTCGGTGTTATAAGTGAAAAATTAGGCTTTAGTTACTTCATTAAAGCGCCTGATTGTTGAAGACTAAAGTTTATATTCACCAAGAAAATTGATGTGCTCTTATCCTAACAAATTTTATTTAGGACTTACATGTATGCCTTCACTCTCTCGCCAATCTGCGTAAAGTATACGCTTTACATTATCATATCCATTGGTAGTTAATTGGTTATCTAACCACTGTTGATCAAATCCGAGTTCATGTAAATTATCCCATAAAATTTCCCCATCTATAATTAACGATGTTGGGAGGTCTACTGGACTTTCTGGAAGATTGAGATCTTGCTTGTCTGGTTTTTGATACTTGGATTTTAATAATAAACTTATTTGCCCATTAGCTTCCAATATACCGTATTTGACTTCGCGAACTGAAAAGACATTATTTTGACGGAGTATACTCAATACTTGATTTACATCCAATTTGTTCTTTGTAAGTAACTTTCTGTCCATAACACCATCTCGAATGATGATGTTAGGATTGCCTAATAAGAGAGAACGTGTCGATTTATTTTTTAGAGTCATAAACTCTATTCCCAACATAAGAAACGTCCACAATCCGATGGGATATAAAAAATGAAAAATCCCTACCTTATCTTCATAAATGGTATTTCCTAAAAAATCTCCAAGTACTAACACAAAAACTAAGTGAAACGGGGTTAACTGATAGATGGATGTTCTGCCTGTTATGATAATGATAAAAAATAAAGTTGCAAAACCAACGATGACTTTGATCGTCAGTAAACCAATATTAACTTCTTCCAAAGTTTTTTCCTCCAATTTAAATTTTACTTAGTTGTAAGATCTTGAGGTTTAGATAAAGAGGCTAGTTTTAGTATTAAAGCTCGAGTTACAATTCCAACAATGATGTAATATATGAATGAATATCTGTATCTCCACTCTAAATAATTAACAAGTTTGACCCACTCGCAAAAGGGTTCACCTATA
>NZ_JBQENT010000119.1:0-1020 GCF_052044855.1 Metabacillus sp. 22489 | reverse complement strand
GGTGGACGCATCCAGCAATGGGCTATGGTCATGAATCAACTATTAGTTCATGACCACCTAAAGGAACGTGTGAAGAAATATCTAGAATAACTTACACACTTTTCTTGACAAGCCCTAAATAAAACCGTTTGACCCTTATTAATAGGACCAAACGGTTTTATTTATCTTTTCGTATCCACCACGATACTATCATATTGTAAATTACAAAACTCTACTGTCTATAGCGGGCTAATATATTTTTTGAATAAAATCAGTTATTTATAAAATAAATACAAGGTTTTTCCTAAGGGAATACCTGCTGTTTTTAACTTTGCTTTGAGAGAAATAAATCACTCTTATAAACCCATACTGTTTATCAAATAATATAGCGTGGCTTTTTCTTTTTCAATTTGGTTTTTAATTTGATTATATACATCTTCACAAGCTTCCAAAATATTTTCAAGTTCGATATTAAAATTATGCTTTATTCCATCTGATGGAGTCCCGTCTTCATCAAAATTTAGATATCCATAATAAACTTCGATGTCACCACTATAACTAGAATAAGTGTTATTTGTAATATTATCTACGAACTTGATGAGGATGTGATCACTCCCTCCATCTTCTGGATTTAATTCACCTTCAACATACACTCTAAAATTATTATTATCAAAATCTTTAAATTCTAATAAATTACCAGTAAAATTAAACACTTCTTCACACTTCCACATTTCTTCACTCTCAAAATCTTCAGGATCTAAATTTATCCTATCCTTAAAGAGTTCTAGAATTTCGTCCTGCATTACTTCCAAATCCTCATTCATATGGAGTGTTCCAGCCTCAATTCTGTTAAAGTTATTAATAACATTTTGAGCTTTAACTAAATCTAATTCACTAATTGTTTCTATAACCTCAGAATAGTCTGTGTATTGCAAAATAGAAGTGCAGACCTTTGCAAGAGAAAAATGCAAAGTCCTGCACTTTATTTGATAGGTGCATAAAAAAAGACTTGCCAGTCACCCCAAGTCCCACTACATTAAT
>NZ_JBQENT010000118.1:0-1097 GCF_052044855.1 Metabacillus sp. 22489 | reverse complement strand
AAAAATGTGGGGGTGAAATGTATCCTGAGTATTATAAAGGGGTACATGGCATAGAGTACAAATTATCGGATATTCTCTAACCATGAAAAGGACCGGGCTATGCCCGGTTTTTCTTATTATTGTTGTTTGTATTGAGGTTCTTCTTGTTCGATTTGTTGAACGCGTGGTTCAACGCTTTGTAAAACCGATTGGGTTTGTTTAGCAGCATCTTGGTAAAGCTGCTTCGCTTGTTCATTATCTGTACTAAGAGCAAATGTTTCAAAGCTAGCTTGAGCGCTTTTTAATCCGGCTAAAGCTGTTTTAACGTCATTTATGACTGTCATGAATAACACCTCCTATTATTTTTTTTTGAAACCTTTCTTAGAATGTTTGAAGATAGAAATATTTATTCATAGAAAGTTTTTAAAATTCGAATTATATTTTTATTATATTTTCGGAAAAAATACTCTTGGCAAAAAAAAATCAAGGAAGAGAGAATAGGGTAAATTTGACGGTTGTACTTTTGTAAAAGCTGATTAAAGTACAATTGTTTTACAATTCGAGGGGGATTTTCCTTTTCGCGAAGCAAGACTGGTATGCTTATTTTGAAATGGAGTATTGATGCAGTTTGTATTTTTCATAAAATTAAAAAAGAGGTAGACGGAGTATGTATAAGGGCTATCCTGAAACGATTTATATGGACCAAAACCACGAGCAAGGTATAAGCAATTTAATAAAAATATAAATCAGTATTTTTCCAATCCTATTATACATAAGGAAATTCATGGTGATAAAATATATGTTGCCTTGGACCTAGACAGAATCTGGAATAGTATAAATTAATATTTAGTTTAGCCACAAATACTCCCCACCTGCGTATAGGTGGGGAGTATTTAATGCTATCTAGAGGTGGGGGAGTCTTTAAAACTAGTCTAAAATACCTGCATATTTTTGACCGCTGTGTGGCAATCTACCAAAGTGATTACAACATTGTTAACAAGGAGGAAACATCATGCAACAAATGCAGACGGGTATGAATAATCAACAAGCACAAGCTTTAATGACACAACCGCCTGAAATAATGTCAACAAAGGATCATCTCTATGTAAACGATATGT
>NZ_JBQENT010000117.1:0-1149 GCF_052044855.1 Metabacillus sp. 22489 | reverse complement strand
GGTCTGGCCAGTAGAAGTAGTACACGTGGGGAACCGTTCAGAAGCCCTTTAGGGTTTGGTCAGTAACAAAGGCTTTTAGCCGCAGAGCAAACCACCAGTTCTCACTGGTGGTTTTGATTTTCCATTTATTGTCTTAACGTGGGTTTTATGACAAAATGTTGGTTATACCCCTAGAACGACTTGAATACATACGAGGAATGGAATTAGAAACGGTACAAATTAGCCATTTGCATCGCAATCGTCTGTTACAGCTATCTCGCTTAGGTTCAAGATACGAGCCGTATGCATTCCGTGACTTTCAAGAAAATAAACGTTATTCGATATTAACCGTCTATTTATTACAACTTACTCAGGAGCTAACAGATAAAGCGTTTGAAATTCATGATAGGCAAATACTTAGTTTGTTATCAAAAGGTCGTAAGGCCCAAGAGGAAATCCAGAAACAAAACGGTAAAAAGCTAAATGAAAAAGTTATACACTTTACGAACATCGGACAAGCATTAATTAAAGCAAGAGAGGAAAAATTAGACGTTTTTAAGGTTTTAGAATCGATTATTGAATGGAATACCTTTGTCTCTTCAGTAGAAGAGGCTCAGGAGCTTGCACGTCCTGCCGACTTTGATTATTTGGACTTACTGCAAAAACGGTTTTATTCACTAAGAAAATATACGCCAACGCTATTAAGAGTATTGGAATTCCATTCTACAAAGGCAAATGAGCCACTTTTACAGGCTGTCGAGATTATACGAGGAATGAACGAATCCGGAAAGCGAAAAGTGCCTGATGACTCACCTGTGGATTTTATTTCAAAACGATGGAAAAAGCATTTATACGAGGATGATGGTACAACAATTAATCGTCATTACTATGAAATGGCTGTTTTAACAGAACTTCGGGAGCATGTTCGGGCAGGAGATGTTTCTATTGTTGGCAGCAGACAATATAGGGATTTTGAGGAATATTTGTTTTCGGAAGATATATGGAATCAATCGAAGGGGAATACGAGATTATCAGTTAGTTTATCATTCGCACGGTCGTATTAAAATTAATTAGAAACGGAGTTTCACCAAGAGAAAAGAAAAGAATCCAACCAAGACTTCAAAAGGCGTTCACCAATAATGGCGAAGGCTTCTATGTGTATGCACCTAA
>NZ_JBQENT010000116.1:0-1215 GCF_052044855.1 Metabacillus sp. 22489 | reverse complement strand
TGGATAGGCTACACTTAGTTGGACAGAATTTTTAAGGTCAAGTAGAATACTACTAATACATTTGAGGAGAATCTACATGCCTAAAAGAGAACGTCGAACTTTTACTGAAGAATTTAAGGAACAAATCGTACAGCTTTACAAGAACGGAAAACCTAGAAAAGAAATTATTCGTGAATACGATCTTACACCATCTTCTCTTGATAAATGGGTGAAACAAAGTGAGAGCTCCGGATCATTTAAAGAGAAGGATAACTTAACACCAGAACAAATTGAATTAATTGAATTACGTAAGCGAAATAAACAACTTGAAATGGAAAATGACATTTTAAAGCAGGCAGCGCTGATACTAGGACGAAAGTAAATGTGATTAAGAATAATCTACATAAATACTCGATATCAGCAATGTGCAAAGTCCTACAACTATCAAGAAGCACCTATTATTATGAAGCAAAAGAACGTACAAACGAAGATACTATCACTACTGACATTATCGAAATATTTCACGCAAGTCACCAAAATTATGGGACTCGTAAAATAAAAAAAGAACTAAAGAAAAAAGGAAAAGTAGTATCTCGACGTCGCATAGGACGCATTATGAATGAGCAGGGACTTGTTTCCTCTTACACAGTAGCTCAGTTTAAACCTCAAAAAACGCAGCCTAATGAGGACCAACTAAACAATGAATTAAATCGACAATTCACACAGGAAAAACCATTGTCTGTCATAGTAAGTGATTTAACTTATGTAAGAGTTGAGAAAAAATGGCATTACATATGTGTATTTGTTGATCTCTTTAATCGAGAAATTATCGGTCATAGTACAGGCCCAAACAAAGATGCATTATTAGTTTATAAGGCGTTAGCATCAATAAAAACCGACCTTCATAACATCCAGCTATTTCATACTGACCGAGGAAGTGAATTTAAAAATCAGCTTATTGATGAGGCTTTAAAAGTATTTAATATCAGTCGTTCATTAAGCATGAAAGGTTGTCCTTACGACAACGCAGTAGCTGAAGCAACATATAAAATCATTAAGACTGAGTTTGTCAATCGTCGTCATTTTGATAGTTTAGAAGAATTATCAAGACAATTTCATGACTATGTTCACTGGTATAACTATATTAGAATCCATGGAACCCTAGATTATTTAAGTCCAATTGAATTCAAAATAAAACACCTTAAAAAAATTGTCTAGTTTAGTGTTGACGATCCA
>NZ_JBQENT010000115.1:0-1241 GCF_052044855.1 Metabacillus sp. 22489 | reverse complement strand
GATGAAGCATTAAAAAAAGAAACAGTAAAGTATATTGCAGAGAACAATAAGTCTGTGGCTCAAGTAGCTAGAGAAATGGATATTAATGAAAATACTTTATATAACTGGATTAAGAAATATGGCCAAGAACCAGAGATCAAATCTGTTCAAACATTCTCTACTGCTGAAGCTGAATTGAAAGCACTTCGAAAGGAAATGCGTGATCTCAAGGAGGAGAATGATATCTTAAAAAAGGCGATGCACTACTTCGCGAAAGACCCTCGGTAAAGTATGAATTCATTTATGAAAATCGCTCCCAATTCCGAGTGGAGAAGATGTGCAATGTTTTGGGAGTTTCCAAGAGTGGATACTTTAAATGGTTAAATCGGCCAAAAAGTGAAAGACAAAAGAAACATGAAAAACTCTCGCAAGAGATATTAAAGACTCACCTTGAATTCAAGCAACGTTATGGCAGTGTTAAGATTGCTAAAACACTGAAAAAGCGCGGTGTGAAAGTAAGTGCTCGTACAGTCTCTCGGATTATGACAAAGAATCAATGGAAGTCTTGTACAGTCAAGAAATACAAAGCTACGACTAATTCAAAGCATCATCATCCAGTAAGTGAAAACGTGTTAAATCGACAGTTTAAAGCCAGTAAACCTAACGAGTTCTGGGTTACAGATATTACTTACATTCCAACAAATGAGGGTTGGTTGTATTTGGCGACCGTAATGGATTTGTATTCTCGTAAGATAGTAGGATGGGCTATGGGCAAAAATATGATCAAAGAATTAGTTATCTCAGCGTTAAAGATGGCATACAAACGTCAAAAACCTGGAAAAGGACTGGTTCATCATTCGGATCGTGGTGTTCAGTACGCATCTCGTGAATATCAGAATCTATTAAAAAAGTACAATATGACTGGCAGCATGAGTAGGAAAGGAAACTGTTATGACAACGCTTGTATTGAGTCCTTTCACGGAATTTTAAAACGTGAGCTGGTATATCAAACAAAGTATAAAACAAGAGAAGAAGCAAAAAACTCACTATTTGAATACATTGAGTTCTTTTACAATTCAAAGCGAATTCATTCGACATTGGGTTATTACACACCGAATGAATTTGAACAAATGTACAGAAAAATCGCTGCTTGATTTCTCCTTCATAAAAAAGTTTAAATCTCTATAAATTTAAACTTTTTTTGAAGGCCACCAAGCGAAAGCGCGGTAGAAATCTGTGTCTATTTTCTTGACGTAGTATCA
>NZ_JBQENT010000114.1:0-1369 GCF_052044855.1 Metabacillus sp. 22489 | reverse complement strand
GGGCTTGTCAAGAAAAGTGTGTAAGTTATTCTAGATATTTCTTCACACGTTCCTTTAGGTGGTCATGAACTAATAGTTGATTCATGACCATAGCCCATTGCTGGATGCGTCCACCATCCCATTTCTTTTCTAATTCTTTTGTTCGTAAAAACAATATTTTTAATAGGGCATTCTCATGGGGGAATGCTCCTTTTTTCGTAACTTTTCGAAAGCTAGAGTGGATACTTTCAACGGCATTTGTAGTGTACATGATTTTACGAATATTACCACCATAATCGAAAAGTTGTTCCACATGAGAAAAGTTTCGTTTCCATACGTCTACAGCTCCAGGGTACGTAGACCACTGCTTTTCAAAAGATTCAAATGCACTGTGACAAGCCTTAAGGCTTGGAGCTCCATACACTTTCTTTAAGGCAGCAGTAAAAGGCTTGTAGTCTTTACTTGGTATATACTTAATCGAATTTCGAATTAAATGAACAATACATCTCTGTACGGTCACATCAGGAAAAATCGCACGTGCTCCTTCTTCCAGACCACTAACGCCATCCATTGAGAGAAAGAAGATATCTTCTACACCACGAGATTTGATTTCATCAAAAATTTGCATCCATTTATGTTTACTTTCCGTTTCATTCAACCACAAACCTAGAATGTCCTTTTTACCTTCTATGGTATATCCTAGTATTGTGTAAACGGCATACTTCTTCGTTTCATAGTCATTACGAATGGTTGTGTAAAGACAATCGACAAACACAAAAGGGTAACAGTTACTTAAGGGACGATTTTGCCACTCTTCTAAATTAGGAAGTACAGTATCCGTAATGTCGGATACCATTTCATGAGATACAGAAAAGCCATAGATGTCTTCTATCGTGGAAGAAATGTCTCGTTGTGACATTCCTCTGGCATACATCGAAATGACCTTATCCTCTATAGAGGATACATCTCTTTTACGCTTTGGAATCAACTGCGGTTCAAATGAACCATCACGATCACGGGGGACTGCAATTTCAACTTCTCCTGCCGTTGTTTTCACGAACTTTTTGCCATATCCATTTCTTCTATTTCTTGTTTCTTTTTCTCCCTTGTCATTGGATTCATAGCCCAAATGGTGATTCATTTCACCTTTTAGCATTGACTCAAACATGGGACCAAATATGTCTTTTAATGCTTCTTGCATATCTTCTACTGATTTAGGCTGATACTGTTCGATAATCTTGTTAGCTAATTCTACGGAGTTCGGATCTCTTTTCAATTTCCCCACTGAAACCACTCCTTTAGCTTTATACTTATTATTCTATCAAATAAAAAACTGTGTGAGTAAGGAACCGTACGCATTCCTTACTTACACAGTTAATATTACACTCCC
>NZ_JBQENT010000113.1:0-1381 GCF_052044855.1 Metabacillus sp. 22489 | reverse complement strand
GGTTCAACGTCAAATGTTGGGGTGAAGTAAATCTTACTTCTCCCTTATCCAACATGAACACCCACTTTTTTATACTTATGTGTTAATAAAATCTTTGCTCTAAAACGCTTGAAACTTCTAAAGCCAAATGCGTTTCTTTTCATGACCTTTGTTAGATTATTAATTCCTTCTAAAAAGCCGTTAGTAAAGTTATAGGCAAAACTATTTACTATTTCTATTTGCCAATTTTGTAGGGTTTTTATTGCTTTTTTAAACTCTGGAATATTAGCCTGTTCTACTTTTCGGTAAAAATCGATTAATGACGTTTTAGTTTTGAGGATATTCCCTAACCCATTTTCTTTTGCTTGAACAAACCAGTTAGAAAAAGCTTCTTTTAGCTCATAAGCTGTCTTTAATTCTTTTGAAAAACCTAAATACCGTTTTAAATACCACTTATCTTCTTCTGTTAATTTTTCTGAGTGTTTATGGAATACATGCCGCATCTTCTTACACTTTTTACGATCATAATCGTGCCAGTCAGACTGTATTCTTCTTCTAACACTATCTAGCGCCCAATAAATATATCGAACAAAATGAAACCGATCTGCGATAATGACAGGTTTTCCTAGTGCTTGTTGAACAGCTGCTTTAAAAGATGGACTCATATCCATTACCACAAATTCTACATTTGCCCCATATTTCTTTAGGTAATGCATAATTGTCTTTTTATACCGATTTGGTAATATGTCGATAGGTTCCCGCGTAACCGCATCCGCAATAATAAGCTGGTACTTTCCCTCTTTTGTATCTCCTTTGTATTCGTCTATTGCGATTGCCTTCGGTAAATCTTTCGGTTCCTCTTGAATGGTCCTTTCGGCTAGCTCATCAAAACGACGTACAACGGTAGAAGAAGAGATTCCATAAATTTCGGCTGTTTCTTTAAACGTTTTTCCTTTAATACTACGGATTTTTATGGCTTGATTATATTCAATAGATAAACGTTGATAACGCTCAATAAAAGGATTATTTTCTGCAAACCTCTTTCCACAAACGCAGGAATAACGACGCTTCTTGTAAAAAATAACAGTATGGCGTTCAAATACCTTTAAATGCTTTATTTTTTGAGTTCGATAATCATGGACTTTTAACGTTAATGCTCCACAGTTTGGACATGGATGTTCTTTTACTGGCATCTCTACATAAAAACAGAATTTATCTTCAATTACTTCAGTTTTGTTGACTATCACTTCTTCAAATCCAGGTAAATTTATGTTAGAATTCATACAGCACATATCTCCACTCTATACTTGTTTCTCGACAACTCAAGTATATAAGAATGGGTGATATTGTGCTCTTTTTTTCTTCAAATTGTTTTAAAACCCCAACATTTATTATAGAACCA
>NZ_JBQENT010000111.1:0-1466 GCF_052044855.1 Metabacillus sp. 22489 | reverse complement strand
TCAGGCTGTCGAGAAACCTCGGCAGCCTATTATTTTATCTAATTACTTTAACTTTTCACCGCGTTAATATGGTATAATATAGATAACAAAATTGGGATGGTGATATTTTTGTTCAATACAAGAGAAAACACGCAAAATGAAGTTGAATTTATAGTAATAGATGACCTTGTTCCTGAAAATCATCTACTTCGAAAAATTGATAAATATATAGATTTTTCATTCATTCTTGAAAAGGTAAAACCTTTTTATTGTGAGGATAATGGACGCCCTTCAATTGATCCTCTAGTTCTTTTTAAAATGATGTTTGTTGGCTATCTATATGGAATTCGCTCTGAGAGACAATTAGAAGAAGAAATTAAAATGAATATTGCTTATAGATGGTTTTTAGGGTTGAAATTATCTGATCGAGTTCCTCATCATTCTACAATAAGCTGGAATCGTAGAACTCGTTTTGCAGAAACAAATATATTCCAAGAAATCTTTGATGAGATCGTGTTTCAGGCAATGGAACATCGTATGGTAGGAGGAAGAGTTCTCTTTACGGATTCTACTCATTTAAAAGCTAATGCGAATAAACACAAATTCACTAGAGAAACTGTTGAGGTTGAGACTAGAGATTATTTTGAAGACTTAAATAAAGCTATTGAACAAGATCGTATAGATCATGGAAAAAAGCTCTAAAGGAAAGAGAGGAGGTGGAGGAAACTAAGGTAATACGAGTAAGTTCAACCGATCCTGAAAGTGGATTTATGTCTAGAGATAACAAACAGGAAATGTTCTGCTACCTGGATCATCGAACGACAGACTTTAAATTTAACATTATAACTGATGCCTATGTTACACCAGGAAATG
This sequence comes from Metabacillus sp. 22489, assembly GCF_052044855.1. Lineage (NCBI taxonomy): Bacteria > Bacillati > Bacillota > Bacilli > Caryophanales > Bacillaceae > Metabacillus > Metabacillus sp. 22489. Next base: position 614 of record NZ_JBQENT010000111.1, on the reverse strand, counting down.
TTCATGATTCTGTTCCTTATTTATCAAGACTTGACCGCCAAATCGAGCGATTTGGTTTTAAAGTAGAAGCTTCAGCTTTGGATTCAGGATATTTAACTAGTGCTGTTTGTAAGGGATTATCGGATAGAGGGATATTTGGAGTAATTGCCCATAGAAGATTTAAGCCAACCAAAGGTTTGTTTCCTAAATGGAAATTTACATATGATAAAGAGAATGATCTATATGTTTGTCCAAATAAGGGTGAGTTAACTTATCGAACAACTACAAGAGAAGGATATCGAGAATATAAATCTGATCCCAAGAAATGTGCAACATGCCCTCTACTCTCACAGTGCACAAGGTCGAAAACCAAACAAAAAGTAGTAACTCGACATGTTTGGGAAGACCATAAGGAGCAAGTTAGATTAAATCGCCTTTCCCCATCTGGGAAAGAACTATATAAATTTAGAAAAGAAAAGGTAGAGCGAAGCTTTGCAGATTCAAAAGAATTGCATGGGCTTCGCTACTGCCGGTTACGGGGATTAAGGAATGCTAGTGAGCAGGTGCTTCTCACCGCAGCCTGCCAGAATATGAAAAAGATTGCCACATACCTAGCTAGGTTAAGCTAGGTGTGT
>NZ_JBQENT010000110.1:0-1560 GCF_052044855.1 Metabacillus sp. 22489 | reverse complement strand
ATATTGCCAAACATCATCATGTAGCTAGAGCACAAGATTATCGAGGAATAGAACTTGGTTCTACTTGTTTTTTTGAAAATACACAAGAAGGATTTAGCTACTTCATAGAGTGGATTAATCAATTGAAAGAGACCAATAAAATGGAATCCGTTATTAGTGGAATGGAACCTACAGGACATTATTGGCTTAATTTAGCGCATATTTTAAAAGAAAAACAAATTAAGTTCGTGACGGTTAATCCCTTACATGTCAAGCATAGTAAGGAGTTAGACGATAACTCGCCAACTAAAAATGATGTAAAAGATGCAAAAGTTATTGCACAGCTAGTCAAAGATGGTAGATACGCTGAACCAACGATACCACAAGGAGTTTTCGCGGAACTGCGTGTGGCAAAAAAATTACGTGATCTATTAACAGTAGACTTACAGATTGTGCAAGGACAGGTTCATAACTGGATTGATCGGTACTTTCCAGAGTTCTTTACCGTTTTTAAAAGTTGGGAAGGAAAGGCAGCCCTTCATTTATTAAAACTTGAAGCATTACCTCATGAATATAAAAATTATACAGAAGAAGAATTACTCGTCTATCTAAGGCAAGAAGTGAAACGAAGTATAGGAATGAAGAAGATTCAAGCTTTAAAAAAGGCAGCCAATCGCTCGATTGGCATACGTCAAGGTGCCATGATGGCCAAAATGGAACTAAGAACATTGATTCAGAAATATGAACTTATTCAAGCCAAGTTCGAAGAGCTTGACCGTTCACTAGATACCTTACTTCAAGACATACCAGGAGTGAGTCAGATGTTAGAGATTACTGGAATTGGACGAGAGACAGTGGCAGGTTTTTACGCTGAGGTAGGCGACTTGAATGAGTATTCTCATCCCCGTCAAATAACTAAATTAGCTGGTCTGAGCTTGAAAGAAAATACATCAGGTAAGCATAAAGGAAGGACCAAAATCACGAAACGTGGTCGTAAAAAATTACGAGCGTTATTATTTCGGGCATCTATGATTCTAGTAGCGAAAAATAAAGCCTTTAAAGCCCTTCATCAATACTATATAACGAGACCTGATAATCCGTTGAAGAAGATGCAGTCTTTAATTGCTTTATGTAATAAGCTTATCCGCATTCTCTTTTCTATTGGAAAGAAGCAGTTTGTATTTCAGGAAGAAAAAATGTTAAAGGATATACCTCATATGAATGCTTTTATCGATGTACAATTAGTAGCTTAATATTTTATAAAATTTAATTTTAAATCATTAGATTTGTAGATTTGAACAGACAAAATCAGCATAGGATTAGTCGGCAACGCAACTAACGTAAGGACAGAGATCCTGTGGGGCAGCATAACCGACATCCACCTTATGGAAAGGTTGAACGAAGGAATGTGTGAGCGAAGACTCAGTGAGACTTGGGAGGGTTGACCCCCATAAGATATGTGGACATCCATTGGTGCGTACATACCTAATCTTCCAACTTTTAAAAAATTACCGAAGGTTGGCTAGTTTCTTGCGCTCATTTTTCTCCTAATCTGCTTGATTGGGCTCTTTTCTTACTAAC
>NZ_JBQENT010000109.1:0-1585 GCF_052044855.1 Metabacillus sp. 22489 | reverse complement strand
GAGGCCACTGAAAAACTTACGTTTTTTAATTTTATTTCAAGATCGTAAACGAAAAAGGCGACTATCCGTTCATTTTTTGGACGGATAGTCGCCTTTCTTTATAGACTTTTTCACTTTATTCCTTTTAATAAAGTCACGATTCGTTTTATATTAACTGCAAATATTGTCATTGCCCCTTGCATTTCCATGCCTAAAAGACCCGAGGAAATTGCAACATCATACCCGTGTCTATTCTTGAGTTCGCTATTTTTAGCTTCTATTTTATACCGTTCTTTAGCCTGTATTTTAAAATATTCACTATCCTGAAAAGCCCTTTGTTCATTATGTTCAGGTGACTTTATCGTTACGGAATAGGTTTTACTTTTCGCTCCCTCTTTATAACAGCCATCTTTAAAAGGACATACTTTACACTTTTCAATATCGAAGTAATAGGTATGACTTTGGCTATTATTTGTATTCTTTTTCCCTGTTCTGGCTTTCCGGACGGCCATATGTCCAGCCTTACATACATACATTCCAGCATCTTTGTTAAATTCAAATTCATCTCCTGGCTTCCTAGGACCTTGAGTAATGATTGGATGTAATTTTGATATTAATTTCATATCATTTTCTTTGGTAAACTGAATATTATCTTTTTCCGAATAAGCAGTATCTCCAATGATAGCTTTTACTTTCATTCCGGCTTTCTGACTTTTTCCAATTAGCTGTTGAAGAAATTTCCCGTCACTTTTTTCACCCGTTGTAATAACTGCACCTGTAATAATGCGTTCCTCATTCATAGCAATATGTGTTTTGTATCCGAAAAAAGAAGAGTCTACAGTTTTATGTCCAGTTCTAGCATCAGGGTCATTAGAAGGGCTTAAATTTTCTTGGAAATCCACAACAATTTCATTAAGATAGTTAAGCTTTTCTTTAACTTTAGGGTATTCACAAATAGACTGTTCATTTTCAACTACTTGAACAACTTTTTTACAGTACGCAACAGTTTCGACTACGTCATCGGTAGTAGGCTTAGAAGGGAATTTCTCTTTCATGTCTTCATCAACCTGATAAACAGCTTTTCTAAGAAGTTTTGACTTTTCCATTAAAAATTCATAAGGGGACTTCTGATTGAAACGAGATTTCGTGTGGGTTGCATCAACAATTATTGAAGTACTTTTGATTAGCTCTTTTTCAAGTGCGATCTCGACTGTTTTTTGAATAAGTATATCAAGTAAGTTTACGTCTTTTAGACGTAGCTTACGAAATTTCGTTAGTGAACTAGGATGAATGACTGATTCTTCTGGAGCCATATCTAAAAAATATTTAAAGGACATGTCGTATTTAGAACGCTCAACAACATCCACGTCTGATAAGTCAAAAATGGACTTTAATAATAAATATTTAAACATGCGAATGGGAGGCACAGCATTGCGTCCGTTATCAAGGCAATATTTATTCTGTAGTTCATCTAGCACAAAAGAAAAGTCAACTAATTCATTTATTTGACGAAGCATATTATCCTTAGGGACAACGATATCGTAAATACCAGAATATGGACTGAGGTTTAGAGATTGTTGATTGGAGATCATGCGAACACCACCTA
>NZ_JBQENT010000108.1:0-1661 GCF_052044855.1 Metabacillus sp. 22489 | reverse complement strand
CGCTGCTTGATTTCTCCTTCATAAAAAAGTTTAAATCTCTATAAATTTAAACTTTTTTTGAAGGCCACCAAGCGAAAGCGCGGTAGAAATCTGTGTCTATTTTCTTGACGTAGTATCAAAACTTAGAAATAACGCATGTGGTAAAGTTTTTTCAAAATTCAACCCTAACTTGGAGATGTTAAAATACTTAATTCATATTTTTATTAATCTATAATATATATTTTTATTATTTTATTAATTTTTATACCTGTTTTTGTCCATGTTTTTTTTCCATTAAGTTGAATAACCTTATTTCAAGTTCTCCTCAATATACTTCAACCAATTTTTATTATCAGTAAATCCAGTTGTAAAACTCCAATTAATCAATAGGTAGATTTTTTGGTTGACTAAAGTTATGATAAGTGGCTCTCCTTTTGTAAAATAACCGAGCCTATTATCGCCGTTGATTGCAAGCCTTCCAAAAGAATCGTCAAATTCACATTTTATAGACATGCTTTTTGTGATATTCCTTGTCGTTTTGCACTATACAGCACAAACGTTTTTCAATAAGAAACTCGATCCACTTTACTGAAGAATTATTTCTCATTTTTTGAAAAAAATTATAATGACGGGGGGTTTTCAGACATTGTATTAGTAAGTATTAAATATATAAGAATATTAGCAGGTAAAAAAATGAAAATTAATCTAACAGCCAAAGATGATATACCAAAATACTCAGCTATACCACCGCAAACACCACTTATCGACTTATCTGATGTTGATTTTCTTAACTTATCTTTCATTTTAATTCCTCCGTTTTATTTAACAATCACATAAATTTCAAACGAAACAATCCCAACTATAAAATCCGTGTAGTCTCTCCGTCTATTAACTTAAAATGAATATTTTTCGATGAGCCGCTATCAATATGTTTTGGAGTATCTGATAAGTCGAGTAATTTCTTCAAATGAATGGATTTTTTTTGATTAGCTTCTATTGTAATTCTATATGGACCAGCTATATTCATAAGTGACTCCACTTGCAATTCGTCTTCCGTAGGAAAAGAATCTAAAAATTCTAATTCAAATGTTACAGCTTCATTGCTATGATTATGTAATACAAGATTACATTCTCCATTTATTATGTCTTCACTCACATCCTCAAAATTACAATTTCCATTACCATCATAAGAAATAGATTGAATGCCGTTTGCAAATGTTTCTTGGTACAACGAAATTAGGAAAGTTGGTAAAATTGAATATATAATTAGAACTGCAACTATTGTTCTAAAATAATATTTCTTAATCCCAACGATAAGTAAAATCAATGCCACTATAAATAATACGGTGCCAACTACACCGAGCCAAATATACCCATTTAAATCGCTAATTGGGAAAGACATGAATGTAGAATGAGCTCCAAGTGTTACATTATTAGGAAAAGGGAAAGATAAATACATACATATAGCTAAAATAATAAACGAACTAAGTATTGCTAATTTACTTCTTATCATCTTATACCTCGTCTCTGCTGCTTTAAAATTCCACCACTTTAGTGTAATACTGTGTATTGCAAAATAAAAGTGCAGAGTATTGCAAGCTGATTTGTCGTTGCTACTTTACATGGAGTGGTGGGCATGATAGCCTTTCGTGGCAAAGCCAGCCCTTGATCTTGCTGGCTTC
>NZ_JBQENT010000107.1:0-1692 GCF_052044855.1 Metabacillus sp. 22489 | reverse complement strand
TCATGCGAACACCACCTAGAGTTTATATATCTATTATAAATGAAAAGAGCGAAGGCTTCCTCATAATATCGAGGAAGCCTTCGCTTTATTAAAGATATAGAGACTTTTTCAGTGGCCTCCATATTTGTAGTGTTTTTTTATGACCCGTACGGGATTCGAACCCGTGTTACCGCCGTGAAAGGGCGGTGTCTTAACCGCTTGACCAACGGGCCAAAAAATATATGTATCGCAATGGCGGAGAAGGAGGGATTTGAACCCTCGCGCCGCTTACACGACCTACACCCTTAGCAGGGGCGCCTCTTCAGCCACTTGAGTACTTCCCCATATGGCTCCGCAGGTAGGATTCGAACCTACGACCGATCGGTTAACAGCCGATAGCTCTACCACTGAGCTACTGCGGAATAATAGAAATGGTGGGCCTAAATGGACTTGAACCATCGACCTCACGCTTATCAGGCGTGCGCTCTAACCAGCTGAGCTATAGGCCCATTACTTGGAGCGGGTGAAGGGAATCGAACCCTCATCATCAGCTTGGAAGGCTGAGGTTTTACCACTAAACTACACCCGCAATATAAAGATGGGGCGGCTGATGGGAATCGAACCCACGAATGTCGGAACCACAATCCGATGCGTTAACCACTTCGCCACAGCCGCCATAAGGATTAACAATTTAAGTGAAAGGTGGCTCGGGACGGAATCGAACCGCCGACACATGGATTTTCAGTCCATTGCTCTACCAACTGAGCTACCGAGCCATTATTTGAAAAGTAGTTTTCTACTTACTATCATCTTGCTTTTCAAGTATTAAATATTTATTGCTTACTTTGTGTGTATTCACTCTTTGAGAACAGTCCATCGCCCACATCTCAGAAAGATGATTCAAGATGTTGCTCGACGTGTGCGCTGATGTAATGCTTCGCAGTTTATTCGAGCGTGCTCTACCAACTGAGCTACCGAGCCATAATTATTTTTAAAACTAAATGGCGGTCCGGACGGGACTCGAACCCGCGACCTCCTGCGTGACAGGCAGGCATTCTAACCAACTGAACTACCGGACCATTTAATTTTAACTTAATTGGTTGCGGGGACAGGATTTGAACCTGCGACCTTCGGGTTATGAGCCCGACGAGCTACCAGACTGCTCCACCCCGCGATAATAGAAAGTAAATTATTTATCTAAAAATAATCTGGAGGAGGAAGGGGGATTCGAACCCCCGCGGGCTTTGACACCCCTGTCGGTTTTCAAGACCGATCCCTTCAGCCGGACTTGGGTATTCCTCCATTTGAATTATTTAAGATATGGTGGACCTTGTAGGACTCGAACCTACGACCGGACGGTTATGAGCCGTCTGCTCTAACCAGCTGAGCTAAAGGTCCACAATATGGTAGCGGCGGAGGGGATCGAACCCACGACCTCACGGGTATGAACCGTACGCTCTAGCCAGCTGAGCTACGCCGCCATATTGATTATTATATTAAATTACTTGGTGGAGCCTAGCGGGATCGAACCGCTGACCTCCTGCGTGCAAAGCAGGCGCTCTCCCAGCTGAGCTAAGGCCCCAAATGATTTGATAAGATGGTCGGGAAGACAGGATTCGAACCTGCGACCCCTTGGTCCCAAACCAAGTGCTCTACCAAGCTGAGCTACTTCCCGTTATTATGGCGCGCCCGAGAGGAGTCGAACCCCTAACC
>NZ_JBQENT010000106.1:0-1725 GCF_052044855.1 Metabacillus sp. 22489 | reverse complement strand
TTGTTAGGATAAGAGCACATCAATTTTCTTGGTGAATATAAACTTTAGTCTTCAACAATCAGGCGCTTTAATGAAGTAACTAAAGCCTAATTTTTCACTTATAACACCGAGAAATTAGATATTTTGATTTCCTTAACGTTGTAAATCCGCATTTTCCTGACGCTACCCCTAATTGTATTGTTGAAGATTGTAAGAAAACTAATTCAGCACCTTTAACTCAATCTGATGTTGCAAGAGTTTTAGGAAAGAAAAAACAGAATGTAAATCCAATAATTAAAGGGTTAATTGATAAAGGGATATTGGCACGTTCTGAAAGTGGTTTAGAAGATAATAATGTAAGAGCTTATGCTTTGTTTGTTAATCCTCATATTATGTTTTCAGGCGATAGAGATAATGTAAATGGAACTCTAAAAGCTATGTTTAGAAAAACTCCTAATGAGTTAAAAAAGCTACCTGAAAAATTATTTTAGAGCCTAAAATTATGGCTCTTTTTTATTTATTTCGTAGTAATGATTTTTCATTACGAAAGTAATGATTTTTCATTACTACGAAACTATTAAAAAAACCAGTAATATCAAGATTTCAACCCACTTTTAAAATCCTTTCTCTTCTTACTCTTTATTAAATAGCAATTCACCTATTATTTTGCAACCCCGAATTTTATATATTTTTCGTTATTGCCTTAAAGGTTAAAAGGTTGCCATCAAGGCAACCAAAACCTTGTCTATAGGATAAACAAAAGAAACCCTCCTTTCTTAATTTAAAAGTATATTTTGTAAAAAATGAAACAATATGGAAAATCAGACGTCTTTATTTTGTAAACTATTTAATTATAAAAGGAGAGATGTAAAAAGGTGAAAAAGTTTGTATTATTATTAGCTGTTAGTTTTGGATTGCTTTTTTTTACTCAGAATAATGAAGCGAGTGCTAATGAGTTAGATTACCCAACTAGTATGGAAATACAAAAACTTAATCAAGAGTTAGAGGTATTAGTTAAGAACGTGAATGCTAGATTAGCTAAAGGAGAAACAGATATTGAGGTATCTTCAGAGAATCTAAAGTTAGGTTTTAAAGAAGAAAATACAGTTTCTTCTACTTTTCCTATTTCTAAAGTAAGTCAATTAAACTCGAAAAATATGGTTGCAAAGGCTAGTTCAACAGGTTCAAAAAGTTATCAAGCATATGTAGCAAATACTACTGGATTTAATTTTAGACATGGATTGTATGGTACTTTTACATGGAATGGGAGTAATCTATCTTCTGTAACAGCAGATGAAGATTTATCCGGAGTAATGTATGGTAAATCAGCATCTACAAAAATTCAAGGTGTAGATGGAACAATAGGTAAAAGTGCAAAGATTGGAAGAGTAACTAGTAAAGGAACATTTACAGCATTAAAATGGTCTCCAATTTCTTATTATACAACCTTAGTTGTTGAAGTTTATGCACCAACAAAAAGTTATAGTATTAAAACTGCTAAAATTTCTGGTTAATTTAATAAAGAGGTGAGTAAAGTGATTAAAAGTTTTTCATTTAAGCTATCATCATTGCTACTTGTATTTCTATTAGGATTTTCATTAATTGGTAATAGTGTATTAGCGAGTAGTGATGCTAGACTAAAAAGTAGACACAGATTGTTATAATAAGAATATAAACTATAACGAGGTGTGTCGAAAATGCCAAGAGGTACTGGTAAAAGATATGATGAAGCATTAAAAAAAGAAA
>NZ_JBQENT010000105.1:0-1817 GCF_052044855.1 Metabacillus sp. 22489 | reverse complement strand
GGACAAAACCCTACCTTTTCAAATGAAAAAGCCGGTGGCATTTTACGAAAGTAAAATGTCATCGGCTTTAATTTTTGCATTTAAAAAAGGACACTTTCTGTTAAAATTAAGTTACCACACAAAATTTAAAAGAAAGAAGTGTCCTTATGTTTAAAGATTATACCATGAATCAATTAATTTTGCCTTTAAATTTAGAAGTGAAATTACAAAATAATGATATTGCCTTCCATATCCATCATTTGGTTGAAAGTATCCCTCATGAAGCCTTCGAACCATTTCTGCGAAATGAGGGCTGTCCTGCCTATCATCCACGCATGATGCTTAAAATTATTCTATGTGCCTACACACAATCTGTCTTCTCAGGGCGCAAAATTGAGGCCCTATTAAAAGACAGTATACGAATGATGTGGCTAGCTCAAGGGTATAAACCAAGCTACCGCACAATCAATAGATTCCGTGTTCATTCAGAAGTGAAAGAATTAATTCGTCAATGTTTCATCCAATTCCGTTGCCAATTGATAGAAGAAAAACTTATTGATCAAGAAGCAATTTTTATCGATGGTACAAAGATTGAAGCAAATGCAAATAAATTTACGTTTGTCTGGAAGAAATCGATTGAGAAATATCATCAAAGTTTAATTGAAAAGTCAAACCAGCTGTACAATGAGCTACTAGAGAACGAAATCATACCTGAAATTGAACGTGAAAGCGATGAACAGTTGTCATTGGAAGAACTCGCTCAATTGGTTCAAAAAGTGGATGATGTCGTAACCGAATATGATAAACAACTTGAAACATCATCAGACATTTCTGAACGAAAAGCCTTAAGAAGTGAACGTAAATACCCGAAGCAAGTGCGTAAACAGTTAATTGATTTTGTCATTCGAAAACAGAAATACCAACGAGATTTTGAAATCTTTGGCACGCGTAATAGCTATTCTAAAACCGATCCAGATGCGACGTTTATGCGAATGAAAGATGATTATATGCAAAACGGGCAATTGAAAGCTGGTTACAATGTACAAATCGCAACGGAAGGTCAATACGCACTTGCCTATAGTTTATTTTCAAACCCAACAGATACACGTACGTTAATTCCATTTCTAGATGAAATCGAGCAACATTATTTCGAGATACCGAAATATATTGTCGCAGATGCAGGTTATGGTAGTGAACAAAACTTTAATGATATCCTTACGAACAGAAAAAGAGAAGCCCTTATAACGTATAACATGTATTTGAAGGAACAAAAGAAAAAGTACAAACAAAATCAATTTAACCCTAACAACTGGGAGTATGATAAAGAAACTGATACATATACATGCCCTAATCAAAAACGCATTGAATTTCAATACCATTCAGTTCGTAATGACCGTGCAGGCTTCCAACGCAAGTTCAAAATCTATGAGTGCGAAGACTGCTCGGGGTGCCCATTCCGATCATCATGTACAAAAGCAAAAGAAGGCAAAAATCGAAAACTGATGGTGAATGAAAAATGGGAAAAGCAAAAAGAATATGTAAGAGTGAAGCTTTCAGAAGAGAAAACGAGCGCCATCTATCGAAAACGAAAAATCGATGTGGAACCAGTTTTTGGATTCTTGAAGGCTAATTTGCGTTTCACTCGATTTTCTGTACGAGGAAAATCGAAGGTAGAGAACGAAATGGGCCTCGCGTTAATGGCAGTGAATTTAAGAAAATTCACTGCCAAACAAGTAGTGTAATGGAGTATTTCACACAAAAAAATAGAGAAAGGTGAATTTGAGTACCCTCAAATTCACCTTTCTCACTATTTAGAGCTAGTTATGTCCCAGCCTCTT
>NZ_JBQENT010000104.1:0-1836 GCF_052044855.1 Metabacillus sp. 22489 | reverse complement strand
AGTAGTAGTGGTTAGTTTAACGCAAGGGTGTCCGTGGTGACGCGGAATCTGAAGGAAGCGGGCGGCAAACCTCCGGTCTGAGGAACACGAACTTCATATTAGGCTAGGTACCATTGGATGAGTTTGCATTACAAAACAAAGTCCTTACTGCCGAAGGTGGTACAGAGTAAATGAAGCAGATAGGTGGAGGGAAAGACTGTACTCTTACCCGGGGAGGTCTGATTGGTATGTCAAGTACACTTGGTAACCTATCCAGCAATGGATAGCTGAACAATCAGAAGTCAGCAGAGGTCATAGTACCAGTCTAACTCGAGATAGAATGGGAAGGACTGAACTATTAAGAGAGAATGAAATCTGCCCATTCGGCGATTGCACTTGAACACAGACAATCCGAAAGGACTTACCAAAAGGAGGAAGCGGTGAATCCGCAGGGGACTTTAGGAGGGTGGAGCAAGAACCGGCATAAACAGAAATTTCATTCACGTAGAAAGGAGTAACATCATGTTAATGGAACGAATCTTGTCACGGGGAAATCTCTTAACTGCCCTAAAACGGGTAGAGCAGAACAAAGGAAGTCACGGCATAGATGGAATGTCCGTAAAATTCCTACGAAGACATCTCTATGAAAACTGGGATTCCCTTCGGGAAGCTTTGAGTACAGGTAACTATCAACCTTCCCCTGTTCGCCGTGTCGAAATCCCGAAACCAAGTGGAGGGGTACGGCTTTTAGGCATACCAACTGTTACAGACCGTTTCATCCAACAGGCAATTGCCCAAGTATTAACCCCAATCTTTGACCCAACCTTTTCTGAAAACAGCTATGGATTCCGACTTAACAGGAGTGCCCATGATGCGGTAAGAAAGGCAAAGGGATATATCAAAGAAGGGTTCCGTTGGGTAATTGATATAGACTTAGAGAAATTCTTTGATAGGGTTAATCATGACAAATTGATGGGAATACTCGCTAAAAGAATTGAAGACCACATTCTTCTCAAACTAATCCGGAAATATCTTCAATCAGGTGTAATGCTTAATGGGGTTGTTCAATCAACGGAGGAAGGTACTCCGCAAGGAGGTCCTCTCAGTCCTCTACTTTCAAACATAATTCTTGATAAATTAGATAAAGAATTGGAAGCAAGAGGGCATAAGTTTGTCCGTTATGCTGACGACTGCAACATTTATGTTAAGTCATTAAAAGCAGGGGAACGTGTAATGGAATCCATTACGGCGTTTATTGAGCAGAAACTAAAATTGAAGGTAAACAGGGATAAGTCGGCAGTAGACCGTCCGTGGAAACGGAAATTTCTTGGCTTTAGCTTTACTTGGAATAAAGAACCGAAGGTGCGAATTGCTAAAGAAAGCATCAAACGCTTTAAGAAGAAGATTCGAGAAATTACCTCACGGTCAAAACCTTTTCCATTAGAAGTAAGAATTGAAATGTTAAACCGTTATCTAACAGGATGGTGTGGATACTTCGCTTTAGCTGACACTCCAAGCAAATTCAAAGAATTCGATGAATGGATAAGAAGAAGGCTCAGAATGTGCGAATGGAAACAGTGGAAGAAACCTAAAACCAGAGTTAGGAAACTTATTGGTTTAGGCGTCCCTGATTACAAAGCATATGAATGGGGCAACTCCAGAAAGAAATACTGGAGAGTTGCATGTAGTCCAATATTACACAAAACCCTCGATAACTCTTACTGGAGTCAACGAGGGTTGAGAAGTCTATATAATCGTTATGAAATTTTACGTCAATCTTAATAGAACCGCCGTATACCGAACGGTATGTACGGTGGTGTGAGAGGTCGGGGGTTAGTCACTCCCTCCTACTCGATT
>NZ_JBQENT010000103.1:0-1844 GCF_052044855.1 Metabacillus sp. 22489 | reverse complement strand
CGGAATTGATGAGGGGAAGCAGGAAAAGAAATAGCCCTCCTGTCTGGCTTAGTAAGGTGGAACACCCTGAAAACCGAGGACAAGAAGGCAATATCTAATTCCTGTTTTCTACTCTACAACTCTTTGAGCTGCCTTTTTAGTATTACCGTTTTTTAGTAATGAATTTCCATCGTAAATAAGAAAAAAACCATGTTGGAAGTTCTTTGATATGCTCCCCTTAAGGTAGACAGATTAAAAAATAAAAATCTGTTTACTTTAAGGGGAGTATTTTTTATGTCAAAAAGAGCACGATCGTTAGAGGATAAAATCGAAATCATAAAAGCTATGCAAGCTGGGGATTATTCCATAAATGAACTCGAATCAATTTATAATGTAAATCAGGACTCAATTTATGATTGGGTATATAAATACGAAAAGTATGGAGTGGAAGGATTAAAAGAAATCACTACCTGGAGGAAGTATTCGAAGGAACTTAAACTGGGGGCAGTAAAGGATTATCTAAGCGGTGAATACTCCATTCGGGAGGTTACTAGAAAATATGAAATTCCGACTACTTCCACTCTTCGTCTTTGGATAAAGAAGTATAATAGTCATAGAGAATTAAAGGATACGTCGAAAGGAATGACGAGCTCTATGACTAAAGGGAGAAAAACTACTTGGAATGAAAGGATTCAAATTGTACTTGATTGCCTAGGAAACGGAAAAGATTATCAAGCAACAGCTGAGACCTACGAGGTCTCTTATCAACAAGTGTACCAGTGGGTTAAGAAGTATGAAGTTGGTGGAGACGAAGCACTAAAAGATAACCGGGGGAGAAATAAAGTAGAAGCCGAGCTATCCCCAGAAGAGAAGATTCAGTTTGAGATGAAAAGATTAGAACGGGAAAATGAACGGTTACGTGCGGAGAATTTATTCTTAAAAAAGTTAGAGGAGATCGAAAGGAGGCGAAGGTAAGCCAAATCCGATTTGAAGATAAGTATATTGCTATTCAGGAGCTTCATGAAGAAGAGAATCTAAGCATTCTTTTACTTTGTGAATTAGCCAATATTTCACGAGCTGCTTACTATAAGTGGCTTAATCGTATACCTACAGCTCGAGAACTTCAGAATGAAAAAGTTATTAAAGAAATGAAGGCTCTTCACGAGAGTGTAGATGAAACATTTGGTTACCGTCAAATGACGTTACAGATGAATCGGAAGTTTAAAGAGAGTATCAATCATAAGAGAATATATCGACTAATGAAAATCTCAAATTTACGTAGCGTTATTCGGGTAAAAAAGAGACAACAATACAGACGGTCTACCCCTCAACATGTGGCAGAAAATGTGCTTAACCGTGAGTTTACAGCAGAAAAACCTAATGAAAAATGGGTTACGGATGTCACTGAACTTAAATATGGGACAAAGAAAGCTTATTTAAGTGCCATTCGTGACCTATACGATGGTTCGATTGTTAGCTATGTCCTGGGACATTCCAATAATAATAACCTTGTATTCAAAACACTTGACCAAGCTACAGCACTTTTGAATGGGGATCGCCCCCTTATCCATAGTGATCGTGGATTCCAATATACCTCGAAGGGGTTTAAACGAAAAATAGATGCAGCAAACATGAGGCAAAGTATGTCCCGGGTTGGTAGATGTATTGATAACGGACCAATGGAATCTTTTTGGGGAACGCTCAAATGTGAAAAGTATTATAGACGTAAGTACAAGACATTTGAAGAACGGGCTTGTCAAGAAAAGTGTGTAAGTTATTCTAGATATTTCTTCACACGTTCCTTTAGGTGGTCATGAACTAATAGTTGATTCATGACCATAGCCCATTGCTGGATGCGTCCACCA
>NZ_JBQENT010000102.1:0-2025 GCF_052044855.1 Metabacillus sp. 22489 | reverse complement strand
TTTTACTGTAGGCGGGCTTCGAGTCGGCAAAGTCCAAGTACTAAACAATGGAATAGCAAAATATGAACAACTTATCGAATCCCTACAAAAAGCCCAAAAAACCATTGATCTGGAATATTTCATCTATCGGAACGACCAAATTGGTAATCGCATCACAGAACTGCTGATCGAAAAAGCAGTAAATGGAGTGCGGGTTCGTTTTATTAGAGATGGTTGGGGGAGTAAAAAATTTCCGCGTCAAAAAATTCTTCAGATGGTGGAAGCAGGGATAGAATGTCGGACAATATTTCCTTTAAGTTTTCCCTGGATTTTGTCCAATTGGAATTATCGGGATCATTGTAAGATTGTGACGATTGACAGAAAGGAATCCTTTACTGGCGGTATGAACGTTGGGTATGAATATACAGGATTAAAGCCAGACGTAGGATTTTGGAGGGACACTCATTTGCAAATTATAGGGGAAGCAACAGGCGACTTGCAGACTATCTTCGACGTTCATTGGAATATCGCTGTACCAGAACGGATAAAGTCAAAAACAAAATCTGAGGCAACGAAAAAGGCCACTAAAATCCCAAAATATAAATCAAAGGAAATCAATCCAACCGGCAGCATAGATCTTTCAAGATGGTCTGCCGAATTAGGATCTGAGTTATGGCCTATAGAAGGTAAAACAGACAATACCCAAACAAAGACAGGAGAATTGCAAAAAGCGTACATCCATACGTTGGAAGGAAACCCTGGAATTCCTACCCCAGTTATTCGTCAAGCTTACTTTATATGTATAACACAGGCGACCAAAACTATTGATATAACAACACCCTACTTTGTACCAGAAACAGATATTATCATGGCATTAAAGACAGCTGTGGCTCGTGGTGTGCACGTAAGATTGCTGGTTCCTCGCCACATTGATCAAAAAAGCGTGGGCTATGCAAGTCGTACCTATTACGGGGAACTTATAGAAGCTGGGGTCCAAATCTACCAGTACGATAAAGGAATGTTACATGCGAAACTGATGATCATTGATGAGGAAATTGCAGAAGTAGGCGCAGCAAACTATGATATGAGAAGTTTTCGCCTGAATTATGAGGTGTGTCAAGTCGTGTACAGTGCTGATGTGGCAAGGGAACTCACAGAGCAGTTCGAGAGGGATCTTACTGATTCTGTACCATTAAGAATTGAAGACTTGTTGCAACGATCCCTGACCGAGCGCATTGTTGAACAAGGTGCTCGTCTGCTTTCTCCATTATTATAAGTTGATGTATCCTGTTTTTATTGTTCTATCTTAAATCTAGATTTAACTTTGTTTTTAATATATTTCTGACTTATTTGAAAAAAAGTCGAAAACCCGTGTATTATAAGAACTTCCAACATGGGTTTTTTCTTATTTACGATGGAAATTCATTACTAAAAAACGGTAATACTAAAAAGGCAGCTCAAAGAGTTTGAATTCAAAAATATCTGTTACCTTTTCATTTAAATATAGAGGTGATATCAATAGATAATATATTTGAAAATCTTAAGGAAATACGTTTATTAGAAGATAAGCTCTATCATTTAGAATTAAATGGTTGGCTGAAAAATGAGTTTTTAACTTGGGAATGGTGGATACTAGTCGTTTTTTTAGTTGTGCCTTGGGTTATATGGGCTAAACTTGTTAAACGAGACATTATTTTAGAAATTTTGTTATTTGGTACCATAATTATCATAACAACAACCTTATTAGATGTAGTTGGCTTACAATATAGGTTTTGGGATTATCCAATTGCATTCTACCTATTATTCCTAGGGCCTTTCCCTTTGATTTTTCAATGATACCTGTAGCTTACATGTTGTTATATCAATATTTTAGAACATGGAAATCTTTTATTTTAGCCCAGATCATTATGGCACTAACATATGCCTATATAGGTGAACCCTTTTGCGAGTGGGTCAAACTTGTTAATTATTTAGAGTGGAGATACAGATATTCATTCATATATTACATCATTGTTGGAATTGTAACTCGAGCTTTAATACTAAAAC
>NZ_JBQENT010000101.1:0-2030 GCF_052044855.1 Metabacillus sp. 22489 | reverse complement strand
TAAAACAACAATAGTTATGCGAGACAAAAGGTTGGTTAGTTGTTAACCAACCTAGAAAATAATTTAGAATTTACAACAATCGAAAGGGCGGCGGTAAGATGAATCTTAAGTGGATGAAATTTTTATCAACGGTTTTTCTTTCAATTTTCTTGTTATTAGGGTGTAATAATGGAGATGACGATAATAATCCACCACCGGAGGATGTAACTCCAGGGACAGAGGAACCAATTGAAGATCCGATCGACGCAACTGATTCAGATACTATTGATGAACATAATGTCACCCCTGATACAGAAGAACCAATTGAAGATCCTGAAGACGCAACAGATCCAGATACTATTGATGAATAAGTTTATACACCGTTTGAGAACAAACGGTGTTCTTTATGTATCAAGATTCAAGGATGTTAATAAGAAATTTAATACTTATATTGCAGCATTTTCTAATAACAAATTTATAGAGGTGTCTCATGACAAAATTACGAAAGTCCTTATTGGTTACTGTTTCCGTACTTATTCTTCTATCCATAGGGTTATTATTCATAGTACCAAATACAAGAAACAAAGAGAATCCCGAAAATAAAACAGTTGCTGTCAAAAACAAATTTAATCCTCCTATAACCAATGTCCAAAATGTTGAAAACGAAAAAAATGTTCTTCAAATAAACAGCCTTTCCATGGGTCAAACCATCAAGAATCAATTAAAAAATGATCCTTCCGTTTTTCTAATTAAACACAATGAAAAAACTGAGAGTCATTATATTAAGAAAGAAGTAAACGTTACATTCAAGACTCTTCCCTCAACAAAGGAAATAAAAAGGATAACACAGGAGATAAATGGCACTATCATTAAAAAGCTAAATTCTACGATTGTTTTTCGTTCTAATACGCTTTCGACCAAGGAACTTATTGAATATTTTAACAGACAGGCTATGGTTGAATTTGCTGAACCCAATTATCTTTATCTGCAAAATCAAATTGGACTTCCTAATGATTTGCTATATAGAGAACAATACCAATGGAACTTATCGGCAATTCAAGCAGAAGCAGGCTGGGATATCACCAAAGGGGATGAACATATCATTATTGCTGTTATAGACACTGGCGTTGATCTGGACCATCCTGATTTGAGAAGACGAATTACAAATGGTTATAATGTACTGTTGAATAATAATTTCCCTGATGATGACAACGGGCATGGCACCCATGTAGCAGGAATCATTGCATCGGAAACAAACAACCATGAAGGTGTTGCAGGCATCACTTGGTATAACAAAATAATGCCTATAAAAGCAATGGGTGCCGAAGGGCATGGGACGACCTTTGATATAGCAAAAGGGATTTTTTGGGCAGTGGATCATGGAGCCGATGTCATTAATATGAGTTTAGGCAATTATCAGTATTCTTCCCTTTTAAAAGGGGCAATCGATTATGCATACAGTAAAAATGTTGTCTTGATTGCTGCAGCAGGAAATGAAAATACTATGCAGCCGAGCTATCCAGCTGCTTTTTCTAAGGTTCTAAGTGTCGCCGCCGTAAGTTACACGGGACAACGTGCCCCTTTCTCAAATTATGGAGATTATATCGATGTTGCAGCTCCCGGAGTTCAAATTCCGAGCACCTATTTTAACCAGCAGTATGCTGCCCTTTCAGGTACTTCTATGGCTTCACCACATGTAGCAGGACTAGCAGGTCTTTTGCTTTCAGTAAACCCTAATTTAACGAACCAAGAAGTAATAGACATTATTAAGAATTCTACTTATGATTTAGGAATCCCTGGAACTGATCACGAATTTGGTAGTGGCTTAATTAATGTAAAGAATGGATTGGAAGATGCCCAAAGCAAAAGGCAATAATCCCTTTTTGAAACCGTTGCTTTTCGTTGTTATAAAACTTCTACATGGTGTACATTGTTTGTACATGATAATGGAAAAACTAAGGAGGAATTTTAGTTGGAGTGGATTTTTTTTCTATACCTGTTAAATACGTTCTTTATCTTATTCATAGCAATTTGGGAAGTTCGTCGGCCAG
>NZ_JBQENT010000100.1:0-2188 GCF_052044855.1 Metabacillus sp. 22489 | reverse complement strand
ATAAAAAGACATGAAAATGTCGAAGGTTAAGTTGTTAAGGGCGCACGGTGGATGCCTTGGCACTAGGAGCCGATGAAGGACGGTACTAACACCGATATGCTTCGGGGAGCTGTAAGTAAGCTTTGATCCGGAGATTTCCGAATGGGGGAACCCACTGCTCGTAATGGAGCAGTATTATTACCTGAATCAATAGGGTAATAAAGGTAGACCCGGGGAACTGAAACATCTAAGTACCCGGAGGAAGAGAAAGCAAACGCGATTTCCTGAGTAGCGGCGAGCGAAACGGAATTAGCCCAAACCAAGAGGCTTGCCTCTTGGGGTTGTAGGACACTCTATACGGAGTTACAAAGGAACGGAGTAAATGAAGAGGTCTGGAAAGGCCCGTCAAAGAAGGTAACAACCCTGTAGTTGAAACTTCGTTCCCTCCAGAGTGGATCCTGAGTACGGCGGGACACGTGAAATCCCGTCGGAAGCAGGGAGGACCATCTCCCAAGGCTAAATACTCCCTAGTGACCGATAGTGAACCAGTACCGTGAGGGAAAGGTGAAAAGCACCCCGGAAGGGGAGTGAAAGAGATCCTGAAACCGTGTGCCTACAAGTAGTCAAAGCCCGTTAATGGGTAATGGCGTGCCTTTTGTAGAATGAACCGGCGAGTTACGATCCCGTGCAAGGTTAAGTTGAAGAGACGGAGCCGCAGCGAAAGCGAGTCTGAATAGGGCGAAAGAGTACGTGGTCGTAGACCCGAAACCAGGTGATCTACCCATGTCCAGGGTGAAGTTCAGGTAACACTGAATGGAGGCCCGAACCCACGCACGTTGAAAAGTGCGGGGATGAGGTGTGGGTAGCGGAGAAATTCCAATCGAACTTGGAGATAGCTGGTTCTCTCCGAAATAGCTTTAGGGCTAGCCTTGAAATGAGAGTCTTGGAGGTAGAGCACTGATTGGACTAGGGGCCCCCATCGGGTTACCGAATTCAGTCAAACTCCGAATGCCAAAGACTTATATTCAGGAGTCAGACTGCGAGTGATAAGATCCGTAGTCAAGAGGGAAACAGCCCAGACCACCAGCTAAGGTCCCAAAGTATACGTTAAGTGGAAAAGGATGTGGAGTTGCTTAGACAACCAGGATGTTGGCTTAGAAGCAGCCACCATTTAAAGAGTGCGTAATAGCTCACTGGTCGAGTGACTCTGCGCCGAAAATGTACCGGGGCTAAACGTATCACCGAAGCTGTGGATTGTTCTTTCAGAACAATGGTAGGAGAGCGTTCTAAGGGCTGTGAAGCTAGACCGTAAGGACTAGTGGAGCGCTTAGAAGTGAGAATGCCGGTATGAGTAGCGAAAGATGGGTGAGAATCCCATCCACCGAATGCCTAAGGTTTCCTGAGGAAGGCTCGTCCGCTCAGGGTTAGTCGGGACCTAAGCCGAGGCCGAAAGGCGTAGGCGATGGACAACAGGTTGATATTCCTGTACCACCTCCTCACCATTTGAGCAATGGGGGGACGCAGAAGGATAGGGTAAGCGCGCTGTTGGATTAGCGCGTCCAAGCAGTTAGGCTGACAACGAGGCAAATCCCGTTGTTATCTAAGGCTGAGCTGTGATGGCGAGGGAACTATAGTACCGAAGTTCCTGATTCCACACTGCCAAGAAAAGCCTCTAGCGAGGTGAGAGGTGCCCGTACCGCAAACCGACACAGGTAGGCGAGGAGAGAATCCTAAGGTGAGCGAGAGAACTCTCGTTAAGGAACTCGGCAAAATGACCCCGTAACTTCGGGAGAAGGGGTGCTTTTTCAAGGTTTATCCTTGCGAAAAGCCGCAGTGAATAGGCCCAGGCGACTGTTTAGCAAAAACACAGGTCTCTGCGAAGCCGCAAGGCGAAGTATAGGGGCTGACGCCTGCCCGGTGCTGGAAGGTTAAGAGGAGAGGTTAGCGCAAGCGAAGCTTTGAATTGAAGCCCCAGTAAACGGCGGCCGTAACTATAACGGTCCTAAGGTAGCGAAATTCCTTGTCGGGTAAGTTCCGACCCGCACGAAAGGCGTAACGATCTGGGCACTGTCTCAACGAGAGACTCGGTGAAATTATAGTACCTGTGAAGATGCAGGTTACCCGCGACAGGACGGAAAGACCCCGTGGAGCTTTACTGTAGCCTGATATTGAATTTTGGTACAGCTTGTACAGGATAGGTAGGAGCCTT
>NZ_JBQENT010000099.1:0-2359 GCF_052044855.1 Metabacillus sp. 22489 | reverse complement strand
TGTATTTTGCAAGAAAAAAGTGCATAGTTGCGCAAGAAATTTTGCAGAGTTTTGCCACCCAATCGTTTTAATTTATCTTGCACGTGATAAAGCGTTTGATAATCTATAACTTCCGCCATTAAATGTTAATACGTGGGCATGATGAATTAAACGATCCACTAATGCAGCGGTTAGTCTAGAATCAATAAAAATCCGATTCCATTGGCTAAATTCGAGATTAGAAGTGATTATCAGGCTTTTCTGTTCATACCATTCAGCGATGAGCTGAAATAGTAGTTCAGAGCCTTCCTTGCTAAAAGGTAGATAACCCATTTCATCGAGAATGATTAATTCAACCTTTTCAAATTTCCTCCTAAAGGAAGGCAATTTATCCTGTTTCAGTGCTTGTTCCAATTGCTCGATAAGTGTGGATACACGATAGAATCTAACCTCATATCCCATTTCACATGCTTTTCTACCTAATCCAGTTGCTAAATGTGATTTTCCAGTCCCAGGAGCCCCAATCAAAACAACATTTTGCTTCAGTTTGATAAAATCAAGTCTCATTAAACCATCTTTATCAATCTGTGTTGGAAATCTAATTCTCTCGGTCCATTCATAATTACTTAAACTCTTCGAGTCTAAGAACTTGGCATTTTTAATCAAACGTTGCACCTTTGCTTGTTCACGTAGTCTAAACTCTTCCTTAAATAATGCCTCTAAATATTGAGCTGGAGATTCAAAGGAAATCGACTCATAAATTTCAGATACATAAGCGAGTCTTAAAGATTTACACATAGAACGGATTTGATCGCTCATAATTGCTCACCTCCTGTAGGAGCTAATGCATCATACTCGTTCCAATCTAACCCGAAGGGATTTTCATTATTACCAGATATCAAATCATAAAATTCCTCATTTATTCTTTTTATATCATGTGTAACTAGTAAGTTTACTATTTCTATTAATCTTTCTTTCCTAACGACTAAATCTTCAACCATAAGGTACTCATTAATGCGACCTGGTAAATATTTTTGATATCTTGAGTAGGATACAGCTCTTGGTTTTCGAATCCAATCCTTGAAAATGGCTATCCATGGAATAGCTCTCTTCTTGTTCATATATGGTCTAAAATCTTCAAAAAGAATTTCTCCATCGGGTGATACAGCTTTATATTTATCCCAAGTCACTACAAGATATATAAAAGGATAATTAGATGCTTTCGGGATATGTATTAATGTATTATCTAACTTTGCTTCATTATATTTATTAACTTTTGCCTCAATCTCTTTAAAGACTGGATAATCCTCCTCTGGTAACTCAAGTAAATAGTCCTTTTCTTCATTCCAAAGATCTTCTATCAAAACCTCTTTCTCATAATGAAGTCTGTTGCGGTCTTTTTCCAATTGAACACGAAGTGTTTCTGTAAAATCCTCATAACTATTCATGACTGGTGATGTTGTAAAGAAGTTGTATCGAATGTAGCCTACCTTATTTTCAACACTTCCTTTTTCATTGCCTTTACGTGGATTACAAACTTGCACACCAAAACCATAATGATTTTGGAATTGGATAAAGGCATCTGTTAGCTGTGCCTCTTCGGTTTTTGATCTGACTTTCTTAACGGCTGGAGTTAAATTATCAATTCGAATTTTTCTAGGAACTCCTCCTGATTGCTTAAATAAAAGTTTCAACCCTTCAAGAAAGCATTCCTGATTTTCAGATGGCAATGGTACCGCAAATCCGGCATTACTGTATGGATACGACATTACTAAAGCATGAGTATCCACAAACTCACCATCTTTAACAACTTCCATTACACCAAAATCTACTTGTGCTTCACTTGGGGGATGTTCTAAACGTTCATGGCCTTTATCAAGCTCTTCATTATGGCTATTCTCCCAATCTGTTATGAAGTAACATACTGTTCTGTATGAACCTTTAAATCCTAGATCCTGAAGATCTTTAAACATCTGCTTTTTTGTTCTTCGTAATTTTTTCTTTAGTTTACTATCTTCAAAAAGCCAATCTGAAACTATCTGCCCCCACTTTTCAGAATGCATCATACCTTTAGATTTCTTGATCTTTGATTTAGGTAATTGATTTTCGTCAGCATACTTCTTAGCTGTCCTCCAATTAATCCCTAAAGTTTCCTTGATTTTTGTTATTGATAGTCCTTTTTTGTTACGTAAGTGTTTGATACAATTAATATCAGACATTGCTAGCATCCTTTCTACCTCCACTACCAAATTGCTCGACACAATTAATGTAGTGGGACTTGGGGTGACTGGCAAGTCTTTTTTTATGCACCTATCAAATAAAGTGCAGGACTTTGCATTTTTCTCTTGCAAAGGTCTGCACTTCTATTTTGCAATACACA
>NZ_JBQENT010000098.1:0-2469 GCF_052044855.1 Metabacillus sp. 22489 | reverse complement strand
GATGGTGGACGCATCCAGCAATGGGCTATGGTCATGAATCAACTATTAGTTCATGACCACCTAAAGGAACGTGTGAAGAAATATCTAGAATAACTTACACACTTTTCTTGACAAGCCCGCTTTAAAGCTGTCAATTACTCTATTTCCCACTTTTGTCATCTTCTCCTACAAGAAGCAGTTCTAAACAAACGGTGTTGAAACTTATTACTCTATACCTTTTTAAATCATTATTCATCTATATCATCTGTGTCGTTTACATCTTTAGGATCTTCAATTAGTTCTTCAGCATCAGGCACTAAATCAGCTTCATCATCTTTATTTTCATCTACATTATCTAGGTCATTTGCATCTTTAGGATCTTCAATTGGCTCTTCTGTATCAGGGTCCACATCATTTTCATCTATATTATCCGGGTCATTTACATCTTCAGGATCTTCAATTGGTTCTTCTGTATCAGGTGGTGGTGGATCATTATCCTCTTCTACATTATTACACCCCATTAACATGATGGCAGATAGAAAAACTGCTGTTAATAGTCTTAACCACTTTAGATTCATTTTTTACCGCCCTTTCTATCGTCATTTATATTCCTAAATTATTTTCTCCGTTTATTATTTTTTTATTCTAATTTTTATTCTACAGGTTATAAGCATTACCCAAGCTAAGCCTCCATTAAGTTGGACAATACAATGAGGTGAAGTTTTGGGAGTAATTAATGCTAGGGAATCAGATATTGCCTCTTTTTAGGAAGATTATTAAGAGCTGAAGGTGATAAGGAGATGTTACTGTTACTAGTTGGGAACGTTGGAATAAACAAAAAAGGATATGATGATAAGTCATATCGTTAATAAAATGAAATTAGAAACTGAATCGTACTATAAGCTTTGAAAGCTTCAAAAAGGGGGGCCTGGATTTAAGATAATAAATTTGCCATTAAAGGGGGAATTTACCAGTTCAAATGCCTAATGCAGCACATCCGGAGTATTAGGAGGAGGGTTAAACAGACAAATCATATATTTACGTCTTAAATCAGCAGCCATCGAACTGGAATATACTATACGTAAAATTACATAATAAAGTTTGTTTTTCATTCGCCATTTAGTTTGCTCCAAATTCAAGTACTTAGGATTTGTAAAATTCATTCCTATCAATCGGTTGAGGGGGTTTCTCCATCCATCCGCGTTCAACTAAAATGTTAAATCCTTCCCCACCGTACTTCATTACATCCACAACGAATAGGGACCACACAGCTGCTAAATCCTTTCTCATTGTAATAGATAGAGCGTATCCGAGAGCAGAAACACCAACTTGATTTGAAGAACCAATGAAAAACATAATTAACCTTTCGGAAAATGGTAATGTTGTTGAATCGGTTACCTCCATAGTCAGGGGGGTACCCATGAAATTATAATTTTCCTTCAAAAATTTTGAAAATGCTTCTATTTGTCTTTCAGTAAGTTTTTTTCCTTTTAATAAGTAATCTTTTATTTCTTTGTCTTTCATTACCTGTATTAATCCCATTAAAAGAACTAGACCAATTGTATTTCTTTCAACTGCTGCAAAAAGTTCTCCTATTTCTAAAGTATTTAAAGGTCTTTTCTCACCAAACCATGTATTTATTAACGATGTTGTGTTGTATAAATTCTACACTTTTTGGGTATTCCATATTTGGTGGTCTATCATTTAAACCTTTTAAACTCATAAGATTTAACGCTTTCCCATGTAATTCTGTTTCACTATATAAACATTCCGAAAAAAGTTGATAAATATCGCTGCGAGTAACTTTAGCAAGAACAGTACCATAATATGGAATGATTACTTGTCCACCACGATATAAAAAACATTCATTACTAAAAAACGGTAATACTAAAAAGGCAGCTCAAAGAGTTTGAATTCAAAAATATCTGTTACCTTTTAATTTAAATATAGGGGTGATATCAATAGATAATATATTTGAAAATCTTAAGGAAATACGTTTATTAGAAGATAAGCTGTATCATTTAGAATTAAATGGTTGGCTAACAAATGAGTTTTTAACTTGGGAATGGTGGATACTAGTCGTTTTTTTAGTTGTGCCTTGGGTTATATGGGCTAAACTTGTTAAACAAGACATTATTTTAGAAATTTTGTTATTTGGTACCATAATTATCTTGACAACAACCTTATTAGATGTAGTTGGTGCACAATATAGTTTTTGGGATTACCCCATTGCATTTTTACCTTTTATTCCTCGGGCCTTTCCTTTTGATTTTTCAATGGTGCCTGTAGCTTACATGTTGTTATATCAATATTTTAGAACATGGAAATCTTTTATTTTAGCCCAGATCATTATGGCACTAACATATGCATTTATAGGTGAACCCTTTTGCGAGTGGGTCAAACTTGTTAATTATTTAGAGTGGAGATACAGATATTCATTCATATATTACTTCATTGTTGGAATTGTAACTCGAGCTTTAATACTAAAAC
>NZ_JBQENT010000097.1:0-2510 GCF_052044855.1 Metabacillus sp. 22489 | reverse complement strand
TATAAAGAAAGGCGACTATCCGTCCAAAAAATGAACGGATAGTCGCCTTTTTCGTTTACGATCTTGAAATAAAATTAAAAAACGTAAGTTTTTCAGTGGCCTCTTTTGTCCCAGCCTCTATATTTCTATACCAAGCTAGGCAGTGTCCTTCTCAACAATTAAGTGAATTAATAATTCTCTTCTTAGCATTAACATCGCCTCCCAATATTTTTTACACATTCAATTACATATTTCCATTCTTAAATAGATAATCTTTCGATTGTTCCATTCTTTCTTGTACTTCAAGATCCCTTTCATATTTATCTTTTGATTGTACACGCTTTGAAATTGTCAATGATAATGTAATAAAAAATAAATTGATCGTCATTGTATCACCTCCTTAAAAGATACTAAACCAAATTTGTTGCCATCGTCACAAACTGTCTTTATAGAGGGAATTTTAAAATAAAAACGCCACAGGACAGCCTGTGACGTTTTAGATATAGATATGCCACAAGCATTTTCGACTCAACCTGCGGCTCAATGATCAATTATTTTAAATCACATTAAATTGAGAATTCAACAACTTGGTCGATTAGATGGTTATTATGAAATTCTAGATTTACTGTTACCATATTTTTAACTGATTTCATCATAAACGACCTCCTTTGTTTTCTTCTTGGTAATTATATCCTCTTTTACCATTTCTGTAAATGAACTTTTGAAAAGTTGTAAAATTCTGAATTTTCCATAGCCTATAAAGGAGCTAAAAGTTGGATTACGAGGAAGCTATACATAAACAGGCAGTCAAGTCTAAAGTAAGTAGAAATAAAAAAACGACTATAACATCAGCCGTTTTTTACTCTTCAAGCTTTTCATATTGTTTTTTATATTTCAATGAGACCTTAAAACAAGTAAACGATGCCGCTAAGAAGATGAGCGTTGAAACCATCAAGATTATATCACGCCATTCGCTAGTTCCTTCATTCGGCAATACAACACCAATATATAAAAATACACTAACTGCTAATAAAATCATCGCATAATATTTAAAATCTGTAAAAAGTGCACGTAATCTTCTCTTTTCCATATTATCCCCACCTAGTTTATTTAACATAAACATACAATATCATAAACTAGTAGGCTACGAAGCAAGTAAATTTCTCCAACTATAGAATAGAGAAGAGCCTCCTCCCTATCAGTTTCCTGATTTAATATCAATAGGAGGAAGCACTGTGATTTTGAATATCGTTATATTCCTTCAACAATTTTCAATACTAATTGTGCTGAATGCTTAGCAGCTTTGTCCAAAAATTGATCAAATGATACATCTGATTCCTTTCCAGCAATATCTGATAAAGCACGAATCACAACGAATGGTGTATCAAACTGATGACAAACTTGTGCGATTGCCGCTGCTTCCATTTCTCCTGCGTACAAATTACTGAATTTACTGCGAATAAATTCAACTTTATTCGGGTCATTTAAGAATGAATCTCCTGTTACAATAAGACCCTTTACTACTTGAATATCATTTATTTCTTTTGCCTTTTTTTCAGCAACATTTACTAGCATGTCATTAGGAATATACGCAGCAGGTAAGCCTGGCACTTGCCCATACTCATAACCAAAAGCTGTAACATCAACATCATTATGTCTAACCTCTGATGAAATGACAACATCACCAACGTTTAATGAGGAATGAAAGCCGCCCGCAGAACCAGTATTTATAACACAGTCTGGTTGATAACGGTCTAATAAAAGTGTTGTGCTCATTGCTGCGTTCACTTTTCCAATACCAGACTTTAATAAAATGATTTCAACGCCTTTATAGATTCCAGATGTAAATTCACATCCAGCAATAAATTCTTGCTTTCGGTTTTCGAGAGTATCTCGTAAAATCGTTACTTCTTCTTCCATCGCACCAATAATTGCAATTTTCATGGTTGTCAAGTCCTTTCACATATATCAGATATACTTATGTATTCCCTTAGAAGTGTACCTATTTTATTTTCACAAAGCAAGCTTGGATTATAATCTTCTATTCGATGTATTAAAATCAGCTGTCCATGTGAGCTATTCTTTATTCTCAATGTTTGATAAAATGCTTATAGAATATGTAGTATTGAGGTGTTTATATGGATTTCCAATTAGATCTTATTAAGGATAAAATCGAATTTTTTGAGGCAACTTCAATAAAAGATTTAGAAAAGAATATCAATGAAAAAATTGAACAGAACCAAGCATTATTATTAAGTGTTCAATCCGTCTCCCATCAGATGCATGTCACAGAAGATGGAAAAAGGCTCTATAGTGCTGTCGTCCATTTTAAAGCTTCACTGAATTAAAATTGCCATTCAACCTTTTATACAAAAGAGTAATTATTCTGATTTATAAAAAAAACAGTGGAAAATTCGAGGCCACTGAAAAACTTACGTTTTTTAATTTTATTTCAAGATCGTAAACGAAAAAGGCGACTATCCGTTCATTTTTTGGACGGATAGTCGCCTTTCTTTATAGACTTTTTCACT
>NZ_JBQENT010000096.1:0-3011 GCF_052044855.1 Metabacillus sp. 22489 | reverse complement strand
CCTAATCTGCTTGATTGGGCTCTTTTCTTACTAACCAAATCTATTAGACTAAACAAGTTATGTAGAAATATTGAGAGAAACTGCGTATTGAAGAGATAAGTGTTTGTTTATTGAGGGAGGTAAGTGCAATAAGAAAGAATACTGTAATTATAGACTGATTTATGCAGGGGAAATAAGGAGGTTGAACAAATGGATAGGACAGTTACATTTTCATTCAATAGTACAAAATATGAAGGTACAGAGGCGACAGAAACATTTACTTTTAAGGAATTAGGTATTGATGAGGATTTGGATGTTGAAGTACTAAAAAAAGAAATAGATAGAATTTTTCAGGCTTGGGTTTGGGATAAACTTAATATTTCTTTTAGTATCGTTATAGACGAGGACAAACTTAGATAGTACAGATTATATATTGTAAAAAAAGTGAAACTTCTTATTGAACTAACGGGGCAGGATAATTGAATAAATCATTTTAATTTTTATGAAACTAAAATGAGGTGATAATTATCAAAAAATTTTCAGTTTTGCTTATAGCTGGAATGCTCATAGTAATCTCTAATAAAACAGTAAACGCAGAAACAATAAATGAAGCCGATACGAAATTATGTGAAACGGTCAAAATGGCACTCATAAGCAGCCTAAGAGAACCGTTAGATAAAGCAATTGTTGAAATCTACAAAGACGACAAAAAAGCACAGGAACTTGGTCTTACTTGGGCATCATATGACACAGAAATCCTTAAAATAAAACAGTTATATGGAATTGGTGGATTATATGAAATTACGCTTAAAGTATTTCCTTACTATCGTGCTCATATGGGTTATGGGGAAGATGAAGTTGTGATAAATACAAGTGGTAAACTAATTCGTTATAAACACTTGAAAACATATCCATTATCTTAACTAACGGCTTGCGATACTTCAATAAAGAAGTATCGCATATTTTATTGAACTTAAGGGGCAGGTTAGTGCAAAACAAAAAGGATTACATATTTTGGTGACGAAATTAATGCTAATACACACTCAAGTGGGGAGGAGAGAATAATGGAGTTCATACAAATTAATATAAGTAAACATAAGGAGTATGTTATTCCTTTTCGTAGAGATTCTTTCATTGTTAGTTTTGGTTCAGATAAAGATTTTGGAGATGAAAATAAATATCTGGATTGGTTACAAAAACAGATAAAAAAAAATCCCAAAGGCTTTGTATTAGTTGTAGACAATGAGGAGCCAATCGGTCAACTTGAACTGACGATAAAGGAGTATAAAGGTAAGGAAATTGGTTATGTACATCTTTATTACCTAATTCCTGAAAAACGAGGAATGGGTTTAGGTTCCCTTTTACACGAGTACGCTATTGAATTCTTTAAAAACAATAAAGTTAGTGAATACCACCTTCGTGTTTCCCCAACGAATAAACAAGCCATTTCATTTTATACGAAAAATGGAATGAAGCAGATTAAAACTGAAATGGATGGTAAAGTTGTTAGAATGTCAGGGAATATTTAAAGATTGTGAAGAGTTGTACTTAAAGTAACGGGTGCGATACTTCAATAAAGAGGTATCACATTTTTTTATTGAACTAAAGGTGCAGGTTAGTTCAATAAAAATATGGGTTATTATGGTATTGTGAAAGTAGAGGAGGTTGTCAAAATGAAGGTGATATTACAAGCGTTTTTTTGTTCAATTATCATTCATATAATCTATATAGTCGGAATGATGTTAGTCAGTTATATCAAAACAAGAAACTACAAACCAGATATAGCAAGTGCTTTGGATAGAGCAGAGACACTTCAAAGTGAAGTAGCTTTCGGTAAAGTTAATTCCCCTATTCTTTACTTGTATACATTTATAGGAGTAACAGTGATTTGCGGTATTATTATATTTAGTTATAACGCGATAATTTAATAGAGGTATCGCATTTTTTTATTGAACTAAAAGTGCAGGATAGTTAAAGAAGGCAGACAGGTTATTTAACTTAATATCAATATATTTAAGTATGAAAGGTATATATCATGCTCAATATTTTAACTCTATTTTTAAGTTACTTGATTGGTTCAGTTTCATTTGCTTTAGTTGTCGGTAAACTATTCTATAAAACCGATGTTCGGAATGATGGTAGTGGGAACCTTGGTGCAACCAATGTTTTTAGGGTTCTTGGAAAGAAAGCAGGGATAATTGTTGCAATTGCTGATATATTAAAAGGTACAGTTGCTTGTTTACTGCCCCAAATACTGAATTCTTCAGTCAACCCGATTTTTTGTGGTTTATTAGCCTTATTAGGACACATATTTCCTGTTTTTGCAGGGTTTAAAGGTGGGAAAGCTGTTGCCACAGCAACAGGAGTTTTATTATTTTTGACCCCTTTTGGTACTTTGACAGGCTTTTTTGTATTTATATTAACTTTGATACTTTCTAAGTACGTTTCACTAAGTTCAATGTTAGCTGGAATAGCAATATTTATTTACAGCGTTCTATTTGAAGATAAAGTCATGATCGCCCTTTCTTTATTTATTAGTGTATTAGTGATAATTTTGCATAGGCAAAATATCAAAAGAATTATTAATGGAACTGAAAACAAACTATGGTAAGAAGAAAAAAGTCTAACAGAAATTACGAGTTATTTGGTAAAAGTTTGCAGCACACTAATAAAGTAATTAGGTTTACTTCAGTAAAATAAGGTATATTATATTTGTAGAATAGATTTTCTTTAAGGAAAAAAAGTAGGTGAACAAAGTGGGAAAATATCAATTGGATCATAAAGGTCAGGTAGCTGTGACGAAGTTTCACGAAAAACAAACACCTGCCAAATTTGATAAAAAGCAGCAACTTGAAAAACTTCGTGCGGAGTATTTGAAAAAGAAGCAAAAACAATCAGATAAATAATGTGAATGAGGGCTTGTCAAGAAAAGTGTGTAAGTTATTCTAGATATTTCTTCACACGTTCCTTTAGGTGGTCATGAACTAATAGTTGATTCATGACCATAGCCCATTGCTGGATGCGTCCACCAT
>NZ_JBQENT010000095.1:0-3905 GCF_052044855.1 Metabacillus sp. 22489 | reverse complement strand
TATTTCTTAATCCAGTTATATAAAGTATTTTCATTAATATCCATTTCTCTAGCTACTTGAGCCACAGACTTATTGTTCTCTGCAATATACTTTACTGTTTCTTTTTTTAATGCTTCATCATATCTTTTACCAGTACCTCTTGGCATTTTCGACACACCTCGTTATAGTTTATATTCTTATTATAACAATCTGTGTCTACTTTTTAGTCTAGCATCATTTATTTGAGTGGATGAACATAGAATATTATTAACAGGTACAATGGCTTAACATCTAATATGCTGTTATTGTTACAGTCTTATTTATTACTATCGGGGATTAAAATGTCGAGAGAATTATTAAAGAATATTAGAATTAAAGAAAAACCAAAACTTACAGCAAAACAAATGATCATACAATTAGTTATATATTTTCTTTTAGGTGCTTTTTTAGGTGTCATTGCAAAATATAGTGATACCGTTTCATCTAATAGTGGAATTGGGATGATTTTTGACATTATTAGTAACACCACAACACGTCTATGTATATGGGTTGGATTGGCGACTTTCATTGCTGTATGGAGTGAAAATCCTAAAGTTGCAGCTTTTAAAGTATTCGGATTTTTTGCTGGTCTCTTGATAGCTTACTATATTTATTCACAAGTGTTGTTTGGATTTTTTCCAACCTATTATTTTTTGCGTTGGGGAGCAATTGCGCTTGTCTCGCCTTTAGCTGCTTACATAGTTTGGTTCAGTAGAAGAGAAGGGGGCCTTTCGGCAATTTGTGCAGCATTACCTATTGGTCTTCTTCTCGAACAAGGCGCTCCATTTTTTTATGGTTATTCGGTGGTGTTAGGCTTTGATTTATTCATTGCTATCTTATTACTTGTTATATTACCTAAATCAAAAATACAGTATCTATTGGTTGTTCCATTGTCGATATTGTTGGCTTTCATACTTAGAAGCTCAAATATTTTATTGTATTTGTTTGGTGGTTTATAAATTCTATAAACCTATTCTAATAAGTTCTAGATTAAACATTAAACATTCTATAAAAAGCATTTCAATAATTTTTCTTCTATTTGTAAATTAAATAGCAGGAACAACCAAAACTTCATAACAAAATGATTACCAAAAATAGTATAATAAGGAAGATTAATACTGGATTTACTTAGGAGGACATCATGATTGAGTTAAAAGGAAAATATAATTCTGCCAAAGTTTTTACAGATAATGTAGAACAAACGGCAGCTGGACAAATCATTGAATTATGCAACCAAGAATTTGTAAAAGATTCTCAGATTAGAATAATGCCAGATACACATGCTGGAGCTGGATGTACAATTGGTACTACTATGACAATTCACGATAAAATAGTTCCAAATTTAGTTGGTGTAGACATAGGCTGTGGCATGGAAGTGGCTATTATAGATAAAAATAAAGATGAAATAAACTTTGATCAATTAGATGAAACAATTAGAAAATATGTGCCAAGCGGATTTAGTGTAAGACATAATAGCCAAAGACATCCATTTTCAAAGAAAATTAATTTTCGAGATGTTAGAGCACCATTTAACTTAAATAGAGCAAAAGATAGTATTGGGACTCTAGGGGGCGGAAATCATTTTATTGAATTAAATGAAGATCGTGAAGGTCGTGTATATATTGTTATTCATAGCGGTTCAAGAAACCTAGGAAAGCAAATTGCTGAACATTATCAAAATCTTGCTTACGAAGAATTAACGAGCATAGCTAAAGAGAAAGAGGAATTAATTAAAGAGTTAAAATTACATGGAAGAGAGAAAGAGATTCAATCTGAGCTACAAAGAATAAAAGCACCGAAGATACACAAGGATTTAGCGTTTTTAGAAGGTCAAAGCTTTAAAGACTATATGAATGACATGGCTATTGCTCAAAATTATGCATTATACAACAGAAAAGCTATGGTAGATGAAATTATTACAAAAATGAAATGGAATAAGATTGATGAGTTCACTACTATTCATAATTATATTGATATGGAAAATATGATTTTGCGTAAAGGAGCAATTTCTTCACAAAAGGGAGAACGGGTCATAATTCCAATGAATATGAGGGATGGTAGCATTATTGCAGAAGGAAAAGGAAATCAAGATTGGAATTATTCTGCACCACATGGAGCGGGAAGACTTATGTCAAGAGCGAAAGCAAAAGAGAATGTTTCCTTAGATGAGTTCAAAAATACAATGAAAAATGTATGGACGACTTCTGTATCAGAAAGAACACTTGATGAATCTCCAATGGCATATAAGCCTATGGAAGAAATAATCAAACATACTACAGATACAATTGAAATTAAGGATGTTATTAAGCCGTTATATAATTTTAAGGCAAATTAAAAGTTGTAAATGCTAGTTAAACAATTATAAATTAATCGAATACTATCGTACTGAAATTAATATTCAAATACGATAGTATTTTATTAATTAGAGTTATTGTTATTATTTGCTACATCCATTTGTTTCCGTGTGCGATTCGGTCCGTTAAGCTAATGCCCGCGGAATCTCTACATGACACGCTTCTTACACAGGATATTCCTCACGTATCCGTTCCAATCCAACAACTTGTTACAAATCTTTAACACTACCTTTCCTATAATAGATAACACCTATTTTCCTAAGGAAACACTTTGAAAAGTTAAGAATTACCCAAATTATGTAAATGAATTAGTTAGAATTTGTTAAATCTTAAATTGTTTATAAAGTTTCAGTAAACATCAGCTCTTTTCTTTTTTTATCGGTTATGATGAAAACGAAATAATTGAAAACGAAAGAAAGGGGAATTTCTTATGTTTCAAAAGAGAATGAAGCGTTTTATGAAAATACTGAAAGGTATTAGTCTTCTCGTGATGTTTGGAATGGTTGTTGCTGTTTTAAATTCTCCTCAAACTGTATTGGCAAAAAAAGAGGAAAAACCTATGTTTGAATTTGGCATTGTACCTGACGCTCAATATTGTAATTGTAATCCTTCTGGTACCCGATTCTATCAAAATTCTTTGGAAAAGCTTTCTGAAGCATCGCAAATTTTTAATGAGCATAAACTTAGGTTTACTATACAACTAGGGGATTTGATTGATCGCGATTACTCAAGTTTCTCATCAATTCTACCAATTTATAATAGCATTGAAAGTAAGAAGTACCATGTACTAGGTAATCATGATTTTGCAGCCTCGTCTGATGAAGTTGTTAAATTACTTAGTATGCCAAATCAATATTATGACTTTAAATATAAAAAGTGGAGATTTATTGTTCTTGATTCAAACGATCTTAGCTTTTATGCAAATTCTAAAGGATCACTTAAGTATAAACAAGCTGAGGAAATGTATCATGATATTAAAGCTAAAGGGGCAATCAATGCACAAACATGGAATGGTGGATTAAGTGAAGAGCAGCTAAATTGGTTACGTAATACTTTAGATAAGTCAGCTAAGAGGAACGAAAAAGTAATGGTTTTTTCCCATATGCCTGTTTACCCAAAAGATGAACATAATATTTGGAATGATGAACTAGTTAAGAAGGAACTTGAAGCAGCTGGTAATGTTGTTGCATTTTTTAATGGTCATAACCATGCGGGAAATTATAGCGTAAGTAATGAAATTTATTATGTCAATTTCAAAGGAATGGTTGAAACAGAGGATACTAACTCATTTTCTATTTTAAAAGTGTATAAAAATCGAATTGAAATTGATGGCTTTGGTCTTGAAGAGGATCGTGTTTTGAAGATTAAAAAGTAAAGCAATAAAAGAGATAGTATTTCTATCTCTTTTATTGCTTCAGCTTGTAGAGAAAGTGGGTGTTTTTTCTCTACAAGCTTTTTTATTTTCTAAAAATGTTCTTATAAGGGATAATAATTTTCCTAAGATAACCAAAGAAAAAGATTGCTACACACCTA
>NZ_JBQENT010000094.1:0-4139 GCF_052044855.1 Metabacillus sp. 22489 | reverse complement strand
GCCGAACACGGAAGTTAAGCTCTTCAGCGCCGATGGTAGTTGGGGGACTCCCCCTGTGAGAGTAGGACGTTGCCAGGTAAGATGGAAAAAGATCAGTAGAAATACTGGTCTTTTTTTGTTTATATAAACCAAAGGTTTTGAATTTAATATTACTGAAACGAAACATATTTAAAGAACGTATTTTACATAATAAAGTCTTTAGATAAGAAAGAAATAAGTGGGAAAACGAAAAATAAAGATAAAAATCGGACTATTAGGAAACGTTTTTAATATTATAGCTATAATATTGTTTATCTTTTCAATCACCTTTTTAATTATAAAGTGGGGAGAACTACCTGAAAATACCTACACATTAAAATGTATTAAGTGAACCAAATGGATGGAGGAATCGAGAGTTTATTGTTATTTCTTTAGCAATTGGATCAATCATTTGGGCAGGTATGCATATTTTAGAAAGGTTTACTCATCTATATAATTATCGCAACTTAACTAATGAAAATGTTGAGCGACAATATAAAACTTTACGCTTATCATTAATTGTTTAAAAAATGATAAATTGTTTTTTTCTCTGTAGGGAGTAAGAAAGATGTACAGATTGCATTGGGAAGAGCAAATTCACTAGGAGTATATGGGAGTTCCGATCATTTTACCCATAATTTTTGGTGCGTTAGTATTTTTATATTCAATCATTTAAGATAAACTAAATTTTTTTGTAGATACCTTAGCATTTTTGTTAAGGTATTTTTTTTCTGTTAAAAAGATAACAAGTGATAGAAAGCCAGTTAAAAATAATAACGAATTAAGTATTAAGGTAGAGATTCAATTATTAAGTAATTTTTAGTATGATTTCCACGATTATGCAAATGTTAAGTATAGGGTACGGGAAGATTGGAATTTAGGAGTGTAAAACTTGATCTTAAAGTATTTTAAATCGGAAAAGGCATTGATTATACTATCGTTTCTAATCATAACAATCTATTTATTACCGCTTTATGTTCTAGGTGAAAATGCGCATATACGAGTTCATGATAATTTAGATTCAAATTTAGCTTGGTATAAGGTATTAAGTCAAAGTGGACAAATGGTTGGCCCGATTGATGCAGTAGTTCCACAAATTATAAATGGATTACCTAGAAATGCTTATGGCACTGAGTTTAGCCTTATAGTTTGGTTATATGCATTGTTTCCTACTATGGTTGCATATGCATTAAGTCAAACGATCACCCGGGTTTTTGCTTTTATAGGAATGTATTTATTGTTGAAGGAGCATTTTATTAAGAATCATCATTACGTATTTATAACTGCTGGAGCTGCTCTTGCCTTTGCGTTAACTCCATTTTGGCCATCAGGTATGTTGAGTACATTAGGAATGCCACTAGCATTGTGGTCATTTTTGCATATTAGAAATGGTAGAAGGTCATGGAAGGATTTATTAGTACTAACCTTACTTCCGTTTTACTCCAGTATTGTGTTAGGCTTTTTCTTTTTTTTATTTGCAATGGGTGTGTTTTGGGTAGTCGATTTAGTGAGAAGGAAAGCGAACTTTGCATTTTTTCTAGCAATCATTTATATGACAATGATATTTATGCTTGTGGAGTACAGACTTGTTTACTCATTTTTATTTGATGATGAACCAAACAGCCGAGATGAATATTTTCATGCTAGGCTCTCATTGTGGCGAGTTATCAGATTAACCTTCAAAAATTTTATATTAGGGCATACTCATGTTATGACTGTCCACGGATTATTTATTCTAGCTGTTACCTTAATTGCTTTCTTTTTCATTATTAGAAAAAACTTATGGAAACAAGAGCGTGCATTTATAATTTTGCTCATCCTTAATTTCGTTCTCTCAACTTGGTATGCTTTTTGGTTTTATAAAGGTTGGCTGCCATTAACGAAGAGATTCCATTTTATGGATACGTTTAATTTTGCAAGATTTCAATTTCTAAGACCACTTGTAATATATGTAGGCTTTGCACTAGGGATAAAAATACTATGGGAAAATAGTAAATCGTGGAAACCTCTTGCTGCTTTTTTCTTAATTGCACAGCTTCTCTTTTTATTTTGCTTTAATGATGAATTTGTTTATAGAAACAAACCATCTGTTAAGGAGTTTTATTCAACTGAACTTTTTGAGGAAATTAAATCGTATATTGGCATGCCAGTAGAAGATTATCGAGTAGCTAGTATCGGCATTCATCCTGCTATTGCTCAATATAATGGCTTCTATACACTTGATACTTACAATAACTTTTATCCATTAACATACAAATATGAATTTAGAAAAATTATTGAAAAAGAACTTAATAAAAATAAAACAATTAGAACCTATTTTGATGAGTGGGGAGGACGTTGTTATATATTCACCGCAGAGCTAGGTAAACATTATATGTTTAAGAAGAATTCGCATAAGAAATTGAAAAATTTACAATTGAATGTTGAACCTTTTAAAAAACTAGGAGGGACTTATATTTTTTCAGCAGTCCCAATAGAGAATGCAAGAGATAATCAGTTGGAATTAGAGAAAACGTTTCAAACTGAGTCATCCGCTTGGAAAATCTATTTGTATAAAGTGATGTAAAACTATTTTGGAGGTCATATTATGGTTGAACCTAAACTAACAATAGTAGTTCCTTGTTACAACGAAGAGGAAGTGCTGCCGGAAACAATAGCTCAGCTTAATAATGTGTTGGGAGAATTAATCACTGAAAAGCTAATTTCAAACGAAAGCAAGTTATTATTTGTTGATGATGGGAGTAAGGATAAAACTTGGTCACTAATCTATAAGGAAAGTTTAGAAAATAGGGCTGTACATGGTTTAAAGCTTTCAAGAAATGTTGGTCATCAAAATGCTCTATTAGCAGGATTATTGACTGCAAAAAAATCGTCTGATTGTGTAATATCTATAGATGCAGATTTACAAGATGATATTCAAATAATTAGAGAGTTTATTGTGAAATTTAAAGATGGATTTGATATTGTATATGGTGTTAGAAAAAGACGTGATACAGACCATATATTTAAAAAGAAGACAGCTGAATTCTTCTATAAGCTAATGAGAAAATTAGGTGTAAATTTGATTTATAATCACGCTGATTATCGCCTAATGAGTAAAAGGGCAATTGATGAGTTAGAAAGATTTGAAGAGGTTAATTTATTTCTTAGAGGTATAGTACCGTTAATTGGATTTCCTTCTACTTCTATTTATTATGACAGGAAGGAAAGGCTTGCTGGAACAACAAAATATCCTTTGAAAAAGATGCTCTCTTTTGCATTTGAGGGTATTACGTCATTTTCAATTACTCCGATTCGCTTTGTTTTATTATTAGGGTTGGTTTCATTTTTTGTAAGCTTTTTGTTTGGTTGCTATTTCATTACCTTAAAGTTTTTAGGTGGAGCAGAAACAGGATGGACGTCACTAATTACGTCAATTTGGTTAATAGGAGGATTACAGTTAATTGCTATTGGACTAATTGGTGAATATATAGGGAAAATTTATAAAGAAGCAAAGAGGCGTCCTAAATATAGTATTGATATTGATACCTTTAGTATGGCTCATCAATTAATTGAAAGAACTAACCATGCTGAGTCTCTGGAATTTGAACAAAAACAATTACCCGAATTGAACTAATATGTTACTAATGTTTTAAATAAAAATGAAGTTAAAATGATAAAATGGGTGTTTTTTTCTATCAATCATGGTAAGTTAAATTAACCTTAAGTTAATATTGCATTATAGAATTAAATACCCGTATTATTTAATCTTTGAATAAAGAGGAGACAAATTGTAAGAGTATTACACGGAATGCAGGAAATTAATTGTCGAGGGATAAATTATTATATTATTAAACTAAAAAAGTAGTTGACGTTTTTATTTGTATAGTGTAATATTAATCAAGTCGCAAGTGAGACAACATCGAAAAATTATTTCATGAAAATAAATTTGATAGTTGTTGACAAGCGATAATATAAATGTTATATTAATAAAGTCGCTTCTGAAAAGAAGTTGAAATGAATGTTCTTTGAAAACTAAACAAAACCAAGCGTGCCAACGTTAATTTCGATTAACAACAAAACGTACTATTAAGTACACAATGAGCAAGTCAAACACTTTATTGGAGAGTTTGATCCTGGCT
>NZ_JBQENT010000093.1:0-4879 GCF_052044855.1 Metabacillus sp. 22489 | reverse complement strand
GCACATATCTCCACTCTATACTTGTTTCTCGACAACTCAAGTATATAAGAATGGGTGATATTGTGCTCTTTTTTTCTTCAAATTGTTTTAAAACCCCAACATTTATTATAGAACCAAAATAAAAAAACCTCCATTTAGGAAGTTTGATTACAATACTATAAACGCTTTCTTACAACGTGAAAGCTGAAATGATCTGCTCTAAAATAATTTAAAGAATAAAGGACAGGGCGATCTTGACTATCATAATGAATTTGTTTTAATAAAAGTAAAGAAGTTTCCGGATCACATTCTAATATTTGAGATATTTTTTCATGGTATCCGATTGGTTCAATATGTGTAACCGCATAAGTAATATAGATTGATGCTTTATCCTCTAGTAGTATAAATAATGAATCTTGCTTATGATCAAAGCTTTCTGGCAATAGATGAGTAGGAATTTTATCTAAACAATAAACTACAGGCTCACAATTTGATGTACGGACTCTTTCAAGTAAAAAAATCTCATCCTCTTTACTGCATTTAAATCTTTTTACATCATCCTCTGTAGCTCCTGTAATCGAAGATGAAAGGAAGACAGTTCCAGGTGTTAAATTTGCATTTTTTATCATGTCTGTCACACTATTTAATTGCTCAATACCTGAAGAAAAACGTGGCTTCACATTCACGAAAGTTCCAACTCCATGCCTTCTAATAATCACATTTTCCTCTTCAAGGATTCTTAAAGCTTCTCTTAAAGTTGCTCTACTAACACCTAAATCCTTTGACAATTCAAATTCTGACGGAAGCTTCTCTTTTTCCTTATAAATCCCCTTTTCGATATCTTCTTTAATTTTATCAATAACCCGTAAATACAGGTGTCGATTATCAGCTTTTATACTCATAAGTCCGCCTCCACTATGTCATAAATAAAAAGAGATCAGACATCTGATGTAATACACCAACTCTAATCGAAAATACTATATCATGTTTTGAACTAGAAATAAATAAAAATCGGTAATTTTTGTCGAAAGTAGTAGAAAAATTTTAAATTGTTGAATAATTCTTATCCACTTTTATCGTTTATTAAAGAATTAATATAATATATGAAAAAGCTAGACATTTATTTCGATTTGTTGTCTAGCTTTTTCACTTTCTATCTTATGAAGTTAATTCATCATGGCTCTCTTTAGAAAGCAAAACTTCTCTAGGCTTACTTCCTTCGTATGGACCAACTACTCCTCTTTCTTCCATTGCATCAATTAATCGTGCTGCTCTCGTGTAACCAATTCTAAATCTCCTTTGTAATAACGAAACAGATGCTGTTTGCATATCAACTACTAATTGTACTGCTTCTTCATATAAATCATCTTGGACTTCACTTGGAGCTTCAACAGTTTCAGTAGGAATCATATCCTCTTGATATTGTGCTTTTTGCTGAGCAATAACAAAATCAACAGTCTTTTCAACCTCTTCGTCAGATAAAAACGCACCTTGAACACGTACTGGCTTTGATGCCCCAACAGGTAAGAACAGCATGTCCCCTCTACCTAATAGCTTCTCGGCACCTCCCATATCAAGGATCGTTCGTGAATCTGTTTGAGAAGATACACTAAATGCAATTCTTGAAGGGATATTTGCTTTGATAACTCCAGTAATGACATCCACAGATGGTCGCTGTGTGGCAATAATTAAGTGTATACCAGCGGCACGAGCCATCTGTGATAAACGAGTAATCGAATCTTCAACATCAGATGAGGCAACCATCATCAAATCGGCTAGCTCATCAACGATTACAACAATATAAGGAAGCTCCGGCTGTTTTGTCTCTGATTCCAAATTATTTCTTCTGATAATTTCATTGTAGCCCTCTATATTTCTTGTACCAGTATGAGAAAAATGCTCATAACGACGTTCCATTTCATTTACTACCTTTTTCAATGCTTGTGATGCCTTTTTTGGATCTGTCACAACAGGTGCAAGTAAATGAGGCACACCATTATAAACTGTTAGCTCAACCATTTTCGGATCGATCATCATTAATTTTACTTCATGTGGTTTTGCTCTCATTAAAATACTTGTAATGATCCCATTAATACATACACTTTTCCCACTACCAGTTGAGCCGGCTACAAGCAAATGAGGCATTTTATTAAGCTCTGCTAAAACGGCATCACCTGAAATATCTCTTCCTAAGCCAATCAATAATTTTGCATCTGGTCTGTCATTTGCTTTTGATTCAAGTACTTCTCTTAGAGAGACCATTGCAACTTCTGAGTTCGGCACTTCAATCCCTACTGCAGATTTACCAGGAATCGGTGCTTCGATTCGAATATCTTTTGCAGCGAGGGCCAATGCTAAATCATCACTTAAGTTCACAATTTTACTAACCTTCACACCTACATCAGGATAAACTTCATACTTCGTAACTGCTGGTCCTAAGTGTACCTGTGTTACCTTTGCCTTTACCCCAAAGCTTTGGAATGTTTTTTCTAGCTTCCGTGCATTCTCATAGATGTTTTTCTTATCTGCCTGTTGAGAATTATGTTTCGGAGCTTTCAAAAGGTCAATAGGTGGAAGCTTATAATCTTTATTTTCTAATTCAACAAACGAAATCGGCGCAAGATCTTCTTGTTGAATTGGTTCATTACTTTCTAGACTTTCAGCTTGATGTTTTTTTACTTTAGGCTCCACTTTATCTGTATCCATTGTATGGATAATCATTTCTTCGGGTTTTGATTCAGGCTCTTCATGATCCGAAAAGCTTGAAATGATTGGTTTACTATTGTCTTCTTCAGCAAGATCATTTTTGTCACTATTATGTATTTCAAGCTCTTTTTTCTTATTTCTTTTTTCTTCATGCTTTTGCTTAATTGCTGAAGGTAGACTTTTCATATCATCCTTAAATCCAATTGCTTGTCTTTTCATAAATGCACCAATCGGCGATAACAATTTAGCCAATGTTGCTTTAAGAGAGCGACCAGTAATTAAAATAACACCAATAACGATTAAAACGATCGCAATAATTTGCGAGCCTGCTTCGGCAAATAAGTAATAAGATGCAGCAAAGAAAATTGCCCCAAGCATCCCGCCACCTAAATCAACAGTAATCGATTCACCTCTGACATCCATCCAAAATAATTCAAGCGTGTTTGCAATAACACTCGGTGTTGCAAATGTACCATTATGGGAAAGCATCTTAAACAACGTAACATGACTTAATAGTAAAATTGCAGCAGTTATACAGTGTACCCCGATCATTTGTCTACTTAATAATGACGGGATTTGTCTCTTCCAAATTAAATAAAAGGCAAATAAAAGAACTTCAATAAGGAATAACATATACCATTCGCCACTAAAAAAACGAAATAAGTGGACAAAAGTCATTCCAACAAAGCCTAGCTTTGAGATTGAAATGAGAGCAATTGCAAGAATGATTAAGCCTGTAAGCTCAAATTTCAGCGTTCTTTTCCATTCATCCTTTGATTTTCTAGTTTTTCTTTTTTGTTTAGCCATTTCTACCACCTATGTATAAAAAATATACGACAATTCCTTTATTTGTCATAAAGAAGGCAGCCGAAACTGGCTGCCTTATGCTTGTCTTTCCATTATATCATAATAATCATTGTATTAAGAATGAGACATGATAATTTTTTGTCCAGGAGTATATTGTTGATCTAAAAAATATTTAGGATCACTACTAAGAATTCGAACAATTTCATATTCTGCTGTTCCCGTACCTTGAACTAAAAGCTGGACTCCATCTTTTTCAATGATTGTTTGCTTTTTATACTCGTCCTCATGTGTTGGGAACATTAATTCTTCAGGCATCATCGTATAGTAAATCATTGTAACACCCGCTTTGCTTGATTTTTTTCAAGCATACTGTTTAATTTTTGAATCGCTTGGCCTACCCCACCAACTTCATCAATTAACCCATATTCTACTGCATCTTTCCCAACGACATTCGTCCCGATATCCCTTGTTAAGTTTCCTTTTGAAAACATAAGCTCTTTAAACTTTTCTTCGGTAATATTTGAATGTCCGGTTACGAAATTAACAACGCGGTCTTGCATCTTATCTAAATATTCAAAGGTTTGCGGTACCCCAATAACTAGTCCCGTTAACCGTACAGGATGAATTGTCATTGTTGCTGTTTCGACAATAAATGAATGATCACAGGAAACCGCAATTGGTACTCCAATTGAGTGACCTCCACCTAATACAATGGACACTGTTGGCTTTGAAATCGAAGCTAGCATCTCTGCAATCGCTAATCCCGCCTCAACATCACCACCAACAGTATTTAATATCAC
Source organism: Metabacillus sp. 22489 (assembly GCF_052044855.1). Classification (NCBI taxonomy): domain Bacteria; kingdom Bacillati; phylum Bacillota; class Bacilli; order Caryophanales; family Bacillaceae; genus Metabacillus; species Metabacillus sp. 22489. Next base: position 587 of record NZ_JBQENT010000093.1, on the reverse strand, counting down.
TAATAAGCCTTCTATCTTTGGGTTTTGTTCAATTGCAACAATTTGCGGGATAACATGTTCATATTTAGTTGTTTTATTTTGTGGTGGTAATTGAATATGTCCTTCAATTTGTCCAACAATTGTTAAACAGTGAATTTTTGAATCTTGACCCATTTGTGGGACATTCGTTTGTCCTAGCTGTTGTATTTTTTCTACAATCGAGCTTTCTTTTCCTTCTTGTTTCTCTTCTCCTTCATTTTGCTCATTCCCCTGTATGTATTGTCCACGATTTGTCATGAAGTTCACCCTTTCTCTTAACTTTCTCTTTGTAGTATGAGCAACATGAAAATTTTCATGCGATGAAATAGTGTGAGATTTAACCGTTTCCTAATTCTACCCTTTTTCAAATCTCTACTCTTTCTAAAAGACTGTTCTAAAACCCTCTGAAATAAAGATGTCTTTTCAGCTCTACCAGGATTTTTTGGACATATAAGAAAAACCGGGCATAGCCCGGTCCTTTTCATGGTTAGAGAATATCCGATAATTTGTACTCTATGCCATGTACCCCTTTATAATACTCAGGATACATTTCACCCCCACATTTTTCA
>NZ_JBQENT010000092.1:0-5041 GCF_052044855.1 Metabacillus sp. 22489 | reverse complement strand
TGAAAAAGTCTATAAAGAAAGGCGACTATCCGTCCAAAAAATGAACGGATAGTCGCCTTTTTCGTTTACGATCTTGAAATAAAATTAAAAAACGTAAGTTTTTCAGTGGCCTCCCATAAACGGCAGTCTTTTTCACAAATTATTTATTATTGTGCAGCTTTAGCAGCTTCAAGAGCAGCTTCGTAATTTGGATGATTTGTTGCCTCACTTACATACTCTACATATGTTACTTTATCATTTGCATCTACAACAAAAACAGCACGTGCTAATAAGCGTAATTCCTTAATGTGAACGCCATAAGCCTCACCGAATGAAAGATCGCGATGGTCCGAAAGTGTTTGTACATTTTCTAATCCGTTTGAAGCACACCATCTTTTTTGAGCAAATGGAAGATCTACACTAATTGTTAAAATTTCTACATTCTCTAATTTTGATCCTTCTTCATTAAAACGACGAGTTTGTGCATCACATACTCCGGTATCAATTGAAGGTACAACAGAAATCAAGCGTACCTTGCCCTTCGTATCCGCTAAAGTAACTGGTGCTAAGTCATTTGATAGAACGGTAAAATCAGGTGCAGTATCCCCCACTTTCACTTCATTTCCTAATAAAGTAACAGGGCTGTTTTTAAATGTAATTGAAGCCATTCCAAATTCCTCCTTTTAATTATGTACAGTGTAAATATAGCCTAGGTTTTATCAATGATCAAATATTATGTTTACTTTTCTATTATTTCATCCTTCAACCAATTTGCCAATTACTAAAAATGAAATTCTTTTAACAACAAATCTAATAGAACAGCTAGTTCAGCAAATAAGCGTTCCATCTATTAAACAGCATTAAATGATATAGCATAAACCATCAAAAAAATAACTGCCTTAGGGGCAGTTAAAATTCTAAATCTTCTTTCTTCTGATTTTGATTTTGATTAGCTTGATCACCAGAAGATTTATTGTCTTTATTCTTTTTAAACATTCCTTGAATTTTCTCAACGGTTTGAGGGGCCGCCTCAAGTATTTTTTCATATAGATGTGTACTTTCATCTAAATGTAACATTTTTACCCCAGTAGAAGAAACAATTAAAAAGGCTATCGGTGTTATTGAGACTCCTCCACCGCTTCCGCCTCCAAATGGTAGCTTTGGTGAACTTCCTTCACCGCCACTATCACCATTCGATGCATTAAATTCACTTCCACCTGCTGCGAAACCGAAACCAACCTTTGAAACGGTTAATATTACACTTCCATCAGGTGTTTCAACTGGGTCACCAACGATTGTATTGACATCAATCATTTGTTTTAAGTTTTCCATGGCAGTTTTCATTAGGCCTTGGATTGGATGATCACTCATGTAGTATAGCCTCCTTTAGTTATCTAAAAAACCTGTCATTGTTCATAATTGTTGGAATCAATTAGACCAAATACTTATGATTGATTTGTATATGTTGAAAATTGTTTGCTTTTAAGCTTTGGTCTTCCGCCTTTCCAATATTTTATGAACTGTATACCCGCGTAAATAGCTTGCCCGATCCGAAATTGAAACATACATTCAAGTTTCATGCGAGAGCATACTTGATTGAATTCTGGTGTAATCGTCACATATGGGTTGGTTTTCACCTTCATATATTTCCCAATCAAGCTAATCACTCCACCTTTAATTCCCCAGGCTGCACCAGTTATGATACCGGTATGTGCTGCGTCACCTACACCTAACTGTGAATGCCATTCAAGCTTTATCACCTTTACTTTCTTTAAAAAGGAGCGAATAATACCGTGTAACCCAACAATATGTTGGGTTATTTCTCTAATATCCTGCATGAAATGTAATGATTCCTCTGGCGTTACCTTTTCGGTTCCCTTTGCAACTGAATCATTGTTCTTTTCCTTCCCAATCTTTTGCTTTTGTTTAACGACCAGATTAGCACCATCATCTAATTTCACAAGGGGAATCTCAATCGTATATCTTATTAAGCCAAACCAAGCACGCAGCTTAATTTTAAAATGATTATTGTCTTCTACATGTTGTATATCTACTGTTATTGTTAACTTTGTACAAAGAATGAGAATTATGAGGAAAAGAAATAGTAATAATAAATAAAAAATCCAATGCATCTTTTTCACTTCCCTTCAAATTTCCATTATCACCTCCGAATTAAAAAATAAACCTTTTTATGCCATGAAAAAAAGCCTACTTTATAAAACAGTAGACTTTTTGTTTATTTCTTTTGTTACCTTTCCTGAGTATCTTCCAATAAATTTTTTCTCTCATTCAGATTACGCAAATGTTTTGTATACAATTTTTCATGAAAAACCTGAGTATCCGCAAAAATATCATGCAGACCTTGTTTTTTCGGTGTAAATGCAACGACTAAATAAAGTATCCAAATTGTCTTTGAAATATATCGGCCAATCAATTCACGAAATAAAATTGTACCCCAATCTAACGTATTCGTCTTTGTTGAAACAACTTTAATTCCAAATATCATTTTACCTAAAGTTTGTTGAAAATACTTTGTCATAAGTACAAAATAGGCAAAAAAGATAAGAGATGCTGCAATTGACATTGGTGAAAAAACAAACCATTTCCCATCCCAGCCCAACAGATTAAATAACGGATTAACAATCATTCGATTAATACTACCGATAACAATTAAATCAATAATGTATGCCCAAAATCGAATCCAAAATCCAGCTAGAAGATGTTGATAATCTGAAATATGCTTCTTGTCTACCTGTAGATTCAAATGGTTGCTACTTTCATGATTTTTTATAGTTACATCCATCATCATCCCTCCTTATTCAGAATATAAATACATTAGTCTCGGAGAGTTTGAATTGGACATGAATTGATAAAGATTTTCAATCTCCTTATCGCCATTAAAAACTTTCCCAACACTCATCGATAATAAAGAATCTAAACCTAAGGATGAACCATATTCAATGACCTGTGCATTTTCTATTTTCAAGTCCTTTTTCATTGCCGCAACAGTATCATCAAAATATCCAAGTTCATCAATTAAATTATTTTCCTTAGCTTGTCTACCATCGTAAATTCGGCCATCTGCAATTTTGCGAACATCTTCCTCTGATAACGAACGACCCTCTGCTATTACATTAACAAATCCTTGATACGCATTATCAACCATTGCTTGTAGAATTTTTCTCTCTTCCTCTGTCATTTCCCGTGTCGGGGAAAAAATATCTTTATATGGACCGCTTTTAATCGTTTCAACCTTTACACCAAATTTTTCTGCTAGTTCTCCATAATTAACTGACTGCATGATTACTCCTAATGAGCCTGTTAACGTATCAGGAGCAGCAAAAATTTTGTCTGCTGCAGTTGAAATATAATAGCCTCCTGATGCAGCTTGCGTCCCCATTGACACATATATCGGTTTCTTACTTTTTTCCTTTAATTCAATTAATTTCTTATGTATTTCAGCACTTTCAACAACACCGCCACCAGGTGAATTTACTCTAAGAATTACACCTTTTATGTGATTATCCTCACCTGCAGCCTCTATCATATCGAGAAACGTTTGATGGTTATAGCCTGGTGAGCTAAAAAAGGAAGTCACGTCCTCACCTGTATCCTGGATAACTCCATTAACGTTTAAAACTAAAATTTTATCAAGGCTCGTCCCCTCCTCAATAACCTCCTCTGAAAACTCAGCGTTTGCAGCAGCAAATGCTTCTGAAAACATTTCACTCTGATTTAAGAATGTAAAGGTAGTGCTAATAATAATTGAAAAGACGAACAATCCTGCCGCAATCCCAATTGCTCCCCATCTTTTACCATTCATACTTTCATCTCCTCCTTTATCAAATTATTATTTTCCATTGCTAGTGATCATTTTATTAGATAAAAGTGGTAAACTAAACAACATATAGTATTGTATCATTTTCATTAACAAAAGTGGAGAAATCACCCAATTATGAGGAGGTTTTAGGTCATGTCAGATCGTCGTAATGTATATTTTTTCTACAAAAAAGAGGATGTTCTCTTAGAAAAGGTCAATTCTATCATTGAGTTAGCAAAGGAAAATGATTTTCGAATAGTAGAAGATCATACAGTAGCAAATATTATTGTCAGCATTGGAGGAGATGGTGCTTTTCTTCAAGCTGTACGTAAAACAAATTTCCGCTCAGATTGTCTCTATGTAGGAATTGGTATTGATGAAACATTAAGCTTATATTGTGATTTCCATCTTGATGATCGTGATAAAATGATACAAGCTATTAAAGAGTCTCAAATTGAAGTAAGACGCTACCCTGTTCTTGAAGTAAAAGTTGATGATACGACATCTTTTAAATGTTTAAACGAATGTTCAATTCGTTCAAGTATTATTAAAACATTTGTTATTGATGTTTTTATTGATGAGTTACATTTTGAGACATTTCGAGGTGATGGCATGTTAATTGCTACTCCAACCGGAAGTACAGCCTATAATAAATCAGTAAACGGTGCTGTTGTCGACCCGATGTTACGTTGTATTCAAGTAAGTGAGCTTGCTAGTTTGAATAATAATTTGTACCGCACTCTTGGTTCCTCGTTTATTTTAAGTGATAACCGAAATTTAACATTAAAGATTGTTCAAGATGGGAATGATTACCCAATTATCGGCATGGATAATGAAGCGTTAAGCATCCGTCACGTAAAAAAATTAGAATATAAACTAAGTGATTCACCGATAAAAACAGTAAAATTAAAAGACAATTCCTATTGGGAAAAGGTAAAAAGAACCTTTTTATAAAAGTTTAAGATTACATAATTCATATCTCAAAGAGACTAATTTAGTCTCTTTGTTTTTATTTAGGTGCTGTTAATCTTGTTGTTTATTTCCTCCTTGCAGTGTTTGCTTTCGGTCAGAAAGCAGCCTTGGCGTTTGATAAAAAGTAGTCATACGAAGTTAAATTATATGCAAAAGGGGCTGGGACAAAACCCTACCTTTTCAAATGAAAAAGCCGGTGGCATTTTACGAAAGTAAAATGTCATCGGCTTTAATTTTTGCATTTAAAAAAGGACACTTTCTGTTAAAATT
>NZ_JBQENT010000091.1:0-5498 GCF_052044855.1 Metabacillus sp. 22489 | reverse complement strand
TGTTGGTGTTTATCAAAAAATATTCTTCTCAATATATTGGTCTCCATAAAATGAAAATACCACAGCTTAAATGACTGTGGTAGACCCAAATTTTTATACTTTCTTATCTTTATAAAAAAGAACACTTGAAAAAGTGTCCTTTATTTTCTTACTTCACTCACTAATCCATTTAATGGATTGTAAACTCTCGCTATATCTCCATCATTTTCCCACATATAAGATTTTGTCCATAATAATTGAGAAGGTGGATTATCTATTGCTCCCCTTCCAGAAACAACAGTAACTGACGAACCTTTCTTTAAGACATAATTATTTGGGAAGGTGAAATTTTGTCCACCATCTGCACTATACAATCTCCAACCAGTTAAATTTAAGTCCCTAGAATCAACATTTTTGATTACCACTTTGTCTTTCTCTAAATCTAAACTTGTAATCTGTAATTTTCCAATAGGATCAGGGTAACTAGATTGATAAGCAGATACTAATGTATTGCTAATTGCATTAGTACCACCTAAAACAAATACACTATTAACTCCCAACTTATTAACTAAGCTTCTTACATTTGGTAAGTAATTAGTGTTATGTGATAAAACAATTGCTGCATTTTTACGATGTGCTAAACCTGAAGCAGCTACAGAATCAGGATAATCTTCTTTTCCAGTACTTACTGATGTTCCACGTACTAATATTGCATTATTTGGTTTAAAATTTGCTAATGCTAAACGATTTGTGTCATAACGGTCTTTTCCAGCATATCTTTTTATTGAAATTCCTTTAGCTCTTAGAGTATCTTCAACTTTTTTACTAACTACACCTGTTCCACCATAAATATGTACACTTTTAATGTTTGAAGGTAAATTTACAGGAATAGTATCTTTTGTTACTAAATAGATAGGAACTCCATTTATTGCAGAGTCAGTTGATGCTGATAATGCATCAGCTACGGATGTGCCGCTTGCCACAATTGCTCGTGTATTGGAATCTGAACCTGCTTCCTTGTTAATATTAAATGCAGTTTGATACCTTTGACTTCCTGATATTCTTTCAACTTCTAAACCCTTTGACTTAAGAGTATTAATAACTGTATTGCTTATTGCTTGTTCTCCACCCAGAACATATACTTTTTTTGTGTTCAGTCTTCTTATTTCATCTAAAACTTTATTTGAAATACTATTTGGATAGGTTAATAGTATCGGAGCATCTTTAGCACCAGATAAACTTGCCGCACTTAGTGCATCTGCAGGATTATCCGCTCGTGCTAAAATTACTATTCTTTCTCCGTCAAGTCCACTAGGCCATCCTCTTTTCGATATTTCAATTGCAGTTGATAGACGATCAGCTCCTGATACTCTTGTATAACTTCCAGTTGCATCGGTATGCTGTACAGAAGAAAATAATAATGTACCTGTTAATACTGCAAAAGCTCCAATCTTAAATAACTTCTTCAACTTATTTCCTCCTTAGTTAATTATATCCTTATTGATTATATCAGATCGGAAAATAGAAACAATATTTTATAGATAAGGTAAATTATAATATTAATAAAATTGCCCATTCAATTTGTCCATTTTCACATTAATGTGATTGGAAAAATGAAAATATACATAAGTTTGTCGGATAGTTATTTCAATTATATTTTAATATGAACCAATCTTCTTTGGTTCATATCATATCACCTATTTTAAATTATTTTGGTAATATAATTTACTTCGTTATCCAGTGATTAATAAATATACTCTAAAAAAACATCTCAATAAGAAAAACCACCTTTTCTGCTAAAATATTCCAACAGAAAAGGTGGTCATGGTTGTGCTATAAGAAAGATTAAGCAATTTATATCGAAAAAGCAAATGAAAGTTTGACCTATTTCTAATTTTTAAGATTGTACTTTCATTAAATAAACTGCCTTAAACCTTGTTATATCAACGTTTGTTATTTTATTTGACCCTGCATAGCTTTCATCATTTGATTGATTTTCTTTTGCGAAGGCTTCATACCCATTTGCATCATCATCATTTTTAGCATTTGTTCATTAATTGGTGGATTTTTCTTTAGGTAATTCATCATATATTTACGCGCAATGAAAAATCCTAGTGCAACGCCGGCAAGTAACGCAATAACGGCTACTAGAATCCCAACCCAAACTTCCATAATACTTCCTCCTTCGTGTTGTCTACTTTACAGTGTACTAAATATTACGGTTTTATACAATATTCACTAGATAATTTCTTGAATTTTTATTAATAATATTACAAATGAACAGAAATTAAATTTAGGCTATCATATTTTTTATTAATTTTCGTACTTTTAAACAAAATTTCTTTCCTTAATAGGGTTTAACCATCCGTACCGTTTATTTTGTAAATCCATCGCTAAAAAGCATGGGTCAAATTTCCTTAATACTTCGAAGAAAATGGTTTCTGCCTCATAACTACCATCTGAGGAAAGCTCCAAATATCTATCTTTTACTATTAGCGTTGCATTTCCACGGTTAGCTTTAAGCTCAATTTTATGAATGTGTTTTAAGTTTTGATAATCCTCACGACTACTTAAATGAGATGCAATGAGCTGATGTATAAATAAAGTAGGAATAGGCTTTGTAATATAATTTATTTGCTTTTCAAGTGTTGCAATCTGATTGTTTCGACCTGTTGTCCAATGAAAGTCTTGAAAGAGATGGTAGATTTTAGACTCTCGACCAAAGTAGTGGCTTGCGAACTCTTCTTCAATTAAATAAATATAATAGTGCCTCATATTACGTTCCTCCCCTATTTTCCGGTAACCTTATTATAAAAGAAGCAAAAAGAAATTATTGTCTTAAAGTGGAGAAAGAAGCCACTATTTTTGTCGAAGAGGAAATTAGAATAAATCATATCCTGTGAGACATTTCTTCATTTAAACTTAGTAGAGCTTTTTTAGTTTACGTTATACCTTCATCCCAACTTTACAAAAATACGAGGATAAGAAAGGAACACTAGTGCACATCTAAAATAAAAAAAGAATAAACCATGATGATTTATTCTTTTAGTGTAGACTATTCCTTTTTTCATCTTTTAATTTTTGTGGAGTTACGTCATTTCCATTTGGATCAACAACCGTTACTCCTTTTAGCGTATTTTTCATAGAAGAACGGAAGACATGTAAATATTCTTGTCGCAAACTTTGCTGTTCTTCTTTTTCTTCACTAGTTAGTCCATTCCCTTTTGCCTTCCTTGATAATTCATTTATTCGATTAAGTTTTTCTTTTGATAACATAAAATCGCTCCTTAATTAACATGAAACAAATCTAAAGTAATAAAATCTAGTTATCTTAACTACATGTGTCATATTACTAAAAGAGCGTAAAAATGACAACTTCTAAGTACCGAAAATTTTATCTTTGGTACTTAAAAGTTGTCATCAGCTTGCATGCTGTCTATATATTCTTTATATCTTCTATGTACTGTAGCCTTACTAACATCATACCCAACACCTCGAAGAGTTGCTGCAATTTCTGCAAACGTTAATTTTTTTTGACGCAATTTAACAATTTCTCCGATGGGAACTTCAATTTTTTCCCTACCTCCATTGTTTGACAAGTTAGATAAGTTTTTTTGAGGTTGATAGCCATTTTTTACAGCTCTTTTCATTCCTCTTTTGATTTTGTAATTAACTAGTTTTCTCTGAAACTCTTCAACTGTTGCTAAAATATTTAAAACCATTTCATCCGTTTCAGACAATTGCGGCTCTCCTTGTTCACTTAAAGTGAAAATTTTACCACCTATTTTCTTGATTTCATGCAATAATGCGATTTTAGCATTCCCTCTTCCTAAACGTGTATCATCCTGAACGAGAATTGTATCAGCAGCATTTTCTTTTAATAAGGTTAATGCCTCAATGATTCCTTCTCGATCAATGTCATATCCACTATGTCTCTCTTCGATTATTTTAATGACTTTAATTTGATGTAATGTTGCAAGTCTTTCTAGTTCTTCTCTCTGTCTAATAAGTGAAGACTTTTGTGCTTCTTTTTCAGTGCTAACACGACAGTAAATAATCGCCTTCACATAATCACCCTTCTTATTTAATTAAGGAACATTTCTTAGTATCTCATTCACTTGCAAGTTGTTCAACTTGGTAGTATTGATCTTTTTCTACAGGTACTATAACAACTTCTCCTGGTTTTATAATACTTGAATGTATATCATTGTTATCCTGTACCCATTTTACAAACTCTTGTTTCGAAATATTTGTTGATTTCTCAAATTTATTTGCAATGCTCCATAAACTATCTCCGTCTTCAACTGTAACCTGAAGGAATGTATCTGTTTCATTTTGTTTATCCATATAAATAATTGCTCCGGTAATTGCTACAAAAACGATAAAGAAGGAAAAAATAAAAGCGAATCTTTCAAATTTCATTTCAATCACCTCATAAGAATGTTTGTTCGTATTTTTTATAAATCTAATATATTACGAACAATTGTTCTAGTCAACCCCTTTTTTCGAACTTATGTTTGTACTAATAGGTAAAAGATGCTATAATAAACATAAATTACAGGAATCCGAGGTGTATCAAAGGATGACGAAGCTATCAAAAAGGCAACAAGATATACTAAGCTTTATAAAAGAGGAAGTTCAAAAAAAAGGTTATCCGCCATCCGTTCGTGAGATTGGTGAAGCTGTAGGTCTCGCTTCTAGTTCAACCGTTCATGGTCATTTAGCTAGACTTGAATCAAAAGGACTAATAAGAAGAGATCCGACCAAGCCTAGAGCAATCGAAATTTTGGAAGATAATGAGGAATTACAAATTCCAAGAAGTAAGGTAGTCAATGTTCCAGTGATCGGGAAGGTTACAGCAGGTGTTCCAATTACTGCTATTGAAAATGTAGAAGAATACTTTCCACTTCCAGATCGTTACGTTGGAGAGGATGACCATGTTTTTATGCTAGAAATCATGGGTGAAAGTATGATAGAAGCTGGCATTTTAGACGGAGATATGGTAATTGTTAGACAGCAACCAACTGCTAACAATGGAGATATTGTTGTAGCTATGACTGAAGATGACGAAGCAACTTGCAAGCGATTCTTTAAAGAAAAGGATTATATTCGTTTACAACCAGAAAATTCTACTATGGAACCGATTATTTTACGAAATGTTAGTATTTTAGGTAAGGTGATTGGTGTCTATCGTAATATTCATTGAAAGTATGCCGAAACGGTATGCTTTTTTAATTTCCCACTGCATTCAACTAATCTATTAATAGTAAGACATATCCACATAGGTTTAAGTATTAAAAGCTATTATATAAATTCAAATTATTCTAAAATCACTAAAAGCCCGAACAAAGTAATCATCTTTACATATAAAGAAGCAATAAAAGAGATAGAAATACTATCTCTCAGGCTGTCGAGAAACCTCGGCAGCCTATTATTTTATCTAATTACTTTAACTTTTCACCGCGTTAATATGGTATAATATAGATAACAAAATTGGGATGGTGATATTTTTGTTCAAT
>NZ_JBQENT010000090.1:0-5663 GCF_052044855.1 Metabacillus sp. 22489 | reverse complement strand
CTTTGGGAGCAAGCTCCCTCAGATTCGCTCGACTTGCATGTATTAGGCACGCCGCCAGCGTTCGTCCTGAGCCAGGATCAAACTCTCCAATAAAGTGTTTGACTTGCTCATTGTGTACTAAATAGTACGTTTTGTTGTTAATCGAAATTAACGTTGGCACGCTTGGTTTTGTTTAGTTTTCAAAGAACATTCATTTCGTAACTTCTTTTCAGAAGCGACTTTATTAATATATCATATCAACCAATAAAGGTCAATAACTTTTTCGGATTATTTTTTCGGGATAATATTCGAAACTTCCTTTCGTAGGAAGAATCTAATAATAACTTAATTATATTTATTTGTCAACTATTCTAAAAAAGTTTTTTAGAAATTATAATAAATATCTTTTTTACAACTAGTACTTATTGAAAAAGTAATTATAACTGTTTTCTTTCCTCTTCTGTAAAAATTCTCGATCTTGTTAAAAACCTAACCCCTTCTGGTCCTTCAAGCGAAAACATCCCTCCTCTGCCATCTACTACATCAATTATTAATTGTGTATGCTTCCAATATTCATACTGTGCTTTTCCGATATAAAAAGGACAATCCTCTATATACCCTAATAAAACATCCTCATTTCCTATTAAGAATTCATCCATTAAGTAGCACATTGGTGAACTACCATCACAACATCCACCAGATTGATGGAACATTAAATGACCATGCTTCCTTTTTAATTCTGCAATTAACTCTTTTGCCTTTTTTGTGCAGATTACCTTTTCAACATCTCCCATCAGAAAACATCCTCCTAATAATACTGACTTCCGCATCATTTTGCGGAAGTCAGTTTAAATTATTTAGAAAAACCCTAATTTAGTAGAGCTATAGCTTACTAACATATTTTTTGTTTGTTGATAATGACTAAGCATCATTTTATGATTTTCTCTTCCGATTCCCGACATTTTGTATCCACCAAACGCTGCATGCGCTGGATATGCATGATAGCAATTTGTCCATACACGCCCTGCTTCAATACCCCTGCCAAACTTATAAGCAGTATGAATATCTCTCGACCAAACTCCAGCTCCTAATCCATATAACGTATCATTAGCTATGCTTAGTGCTTCACTATCATCATTAAATGTAGTAATAGATACAACTGGTCCGAATATTTCTTCTTGGAAAATTCTCATGCTATTTGTCCCTTTAAAAACAGTAGGCTTTACATAATACCCTTCACTCAAATCTCCTTCTAAAATATTCCGTTCCCCACCGGTTAATACTTGAGCTCCTTCTTGTTTACCAATATCTATATATGCAAGAATTTTTTCTAATTGCTCATTTGATGCCTGAGCACCAACCATTGTAGTTGTATCTAGTGGATTACCTTGTTTAATCTGATTAACACGTTTTAAAGCTCTTTCCATAAATTCATCATAGATTGATTCTTGAATGAGTGCGCGTGATGGACATGTACACACCTCACCTTGATTGAGGGCAAACAGCACAAACCCTTCTATTGCTTTATCAAGAAAATCATCCTCCTTTGACAACACATCTTCAAAGAATATATTCGGAGATTTTCCACCTAATTCGAGGGTTACAGGAATCAGGTTTTGTGAAGCATATTGCATAATCAATCTGCCAGTGGTTGTCTCACCTGTAAAGGCAATTTTTGCAATACGACTATTAGAGGCTAGTGGTTTTCCTGCTTCTACCCCAAATCCATTCACTATATTTACGACACCTTTTGGTAGAATGTCTTCAATTAGTTCCATTAACACTAAAATACTAGCAGGAGTTTGTTCTGCAGGTTTAAGAACAACACAATTTCCTGCAGCAAGAGCAGGCGCAAGTTTCCAAACAGCCATTAAAATCGGAAAATTCCATGGAATGATTTGCCCTACTACTCCTAATGGCTCTTGAAAATGATATGCTACTGTATCCTTATCAATTTCACTAATACTACCCTCCTGAGCACGAATACAGCCAGCAAAATACCTAAAGTGATCAATTGCTAGCGGGAGATCTGCATTTAATGTTTCACGTATAGGTTTACCATTATCCCACGTTTCCGCAACAGCTAACGTTTCTAAATTTTGTTCAATTCTATCCGCAATTTTGTTTAATAGATTCGCACGCTCAGCTACAGACGTTTCCCCCCATGTCACTTTCGCTGCATGAGCTGCGTCTAACGCAAGTTCAATATCCTCTGCAGTTGAACGAGGGATTTCACAGAATACTTTTCCGTTTACAGGAGATACATTCTCAAAATATTCCCCTTTCACAGGTGGTAACCACTCACCACCAATATAATTGTTATATCTTGTTTTAAAACTTACTTTTGCCCCTTCTGTTCCAGGCTGTAAATAAATCATCCTAAACCCTCCTGCTATTTTTATTTATACTTTGATAGTTATCAGGAAGTTATCTATGTAAGCGCTATTAAAACTATCGATATATATTTATTCAATAAAATAATAATTATTACTTATCTTAGAATTTGTATCCTTATGTTCGCACTATATCAAATGCACTGTTTGTCATATAGTTATTAATAGCCTGTATTTTGATGGACAAGTAAATATACCCGGTTATTTCGGATAAAAAAGGAGATAGAGCAACTGTTATATAAATGAAATCCAACAGTCTACCTTATCAAGAAAGTATAGTATGGGCTAAAGATGTGAATAACCTATAATTGCTCCTTCATTTCTGTATGATTTAATTCTATTACTTTATTTAGTCCTTTGTCCTTATTAGCCTTATCAAACATCTGTTATTACCCAGGTAATAAAGGATGACAAGCCTTCTGAACAAAAGTTGAAAATATAGGAGTTCCTATCAAACCAAGATATATTCTTATCTAATACAATAGAAAAAAGCCTGTCCCTTATTGGCAGACTTTCACTAACAATATCTTGATTAAATATTGAAATATTTATTTTCAAGAACAGTAAATGGTAATGGACGACTAAAATAAAATCCTTGAATTTTCGTTCTATTTTGAGAAGTAATATATATAAGTTGCTCCTCCTTTTCAATTCCTTCAACAACAATATCTTTATTTAAAGCCTTGATGACTTTAAAAATAACAGATAACAGAATCGTATCAAATTCCTCTTTTGGAACATTTTTAATAAAATTTTGATCAATTTTTATTACATCGATCGGGAGTTCCTTCAAAAATAAAAGCGAGGAGGTTCCAACACCAAAGTCGTCTAGAGCAATAATAATATTTCTCTTATTTAACTCCCTTAAAAAAACAAGAATATCCTTCAAGTATGCACTTATATCACTTTCAGTTATCTCAATTTGAAGCATTGAAGGAGGAAAATTATATTTTGCTAATACTTCATCAATTTTATGAATAAAGTGATGATTCTTCATTTGTGTTTTTGAAACATTAATTGATAAGACCAGATGATTAAAGCCTTTACGGTGTAGTGAGCTTATTTGTTGTATAGCTTCAATTAATACCCATTCGCCTATCTTCGGCATTAATCCTGTTTCCTCTGCTACAGAAATAAATAAATTAGGAGAAATTATCCCCTTTGTTGGATGATTCCAACGAATAAGTGCTTCAACCCCAACAACATTATGATTTATACTACAGATTATCGGTTGATAATGTAATTCTAACTGATTTTTTTGAAGTGCAAATTTTAAATCATTCTCTAATTCAAGTATATCTCTATAATCGCTATCTACAGTAAGCTCTTCATAAAATAAGAATTGATTTTTCCCTTTTCGTTTCGCTTCATACATCGAAATATCAGCCTTTTGCAATAACTCCTCTAGAGTTATACCGTCCTGTTGATAAATACTTACTCCTATACTAGCTGTAACCGAGGTTTTTAATGAACTAAAATGATTTTCTTCTCCTACCTTATTGATAATATTCGTTACTAATAAACGCAAATCTTCTATTTGTGCAAAGCGTACTAAAATGACAAATTCGTCTCCACCAATTCTTGATATTAATCCATTTCTTTCTTTTATCAACCTTGAAACCCTATCAGTAATAGAAATAAGTAATTTATCACCTATTTCATGACCTAAGGAATCGTTTACACGTTTAAATCCATCTAAATCCATGAATAAAACAGCGAGCTTACTATGTTCATCCCCAATCAAATTTGTAAATTCATTATATAAATAATATCGATTTGGGAGCATTGTAAGCTGATCATAATATGCGAGCTTTATTACATCATTATGTTTTTCCTCGAGTGATGCTAGCATTCTGTTAATTGTATTTTCAAGCTTTGATAGCTCATCTTTATGCACTTTACTTACCGTTACTCTAGATGTAACCTCTTTATTTTCCTGAATTTGATTTAATTGCAAGGATAATTTCCCAATACGTGAAACAATAAAACGATTTAACAAAAATAAGATTAATAGAATTGTAATTAAACTAGTAAAAAGTAAATAAATCGTCAATTGATTAACAACTGATTTTTTTTGTAAATAATGACTCCTTCTCTCAACAAAGGTGAGTTCATATTCTACATTTTGTGAATAATCTTTTAAAAAAAGTGAACCTCTAATATTCTTATCACTTATTGTCTCTACTTTTGTCCTTAAATTGTTCGGGTTTTTAACTTTTTTTAATGATAGCTGTATAGAAAGGGACTTTCCTAATTCTTCTATTACCTTTTCATCAATAATTTTACCAACAATTAATGTACCTACTGAATCACCCTTGCCGCTACTAGGATAAACAGGTTCACTCGAAGTAATAGTTAACCCATATTCTGTTGTAATGAGATGTGTTTTTCTATTGTTATTTGCTTTAGCTATTGTAAGAAATTCTTTATAAAAGTCTTGGTCTAACTTTAAAAATCTTTTATTGGCAAGGTCATAGCCAACCTGATGGACTAGCTGGTTCTTATCATCTAAAAAAATCATATAATTAAGAATAGTATTTTCAAATGTATGCTTTTGAAGATTTACTTCCGGATATTTTGGATACTTATCCTTTATAAATAAGTAAGTATCATCCCATACAGACCAATCTAAATTTGTCCTTTTAATCATATCCATATTAGCTAGTAATTGGTTATAAATTGTATCCAATTCCTTTTGAATTTCATTTTCATCTAATTTTATAGCATCTTCTAAAACAACTGGACGAATAGTTGTCAATAGAAGCGCTAGAAAGAGGACCATTACAAATCCAACAACTAAGAGACTTTTTGTCTTAAGTTTCACTTTTTTTCACTCTTTCCATTATGTGTATAAATACCCAAACGATGTTTAAAAAGGTATAATTATGTATAACCGATTATTATATTCTAACACTCTATTTCAGAATATTTTATCTGTATTTTTTTCCAGTAAAAATACAGATACTTTAAATGACTTATAAATATTATTTGCCTGTTTGTTAACTTCTCTCTATTATGAGAGTACCCTTCTGTTTTCACTTTCCTACGACCTTCTTGCTTCTCCCAAGCCTCAGGCTAGTAAGTATACTTTGGCTCTACGCTTCTCTATCAACCTATCTGTTTTTATTTAAACACAAAAAAAGACCAGTATTTCTACTGATCTTTTTCCATCTTACCTGGCAACGTCCTACTCTCACAGGGGGAGTCCCCCAACTACCATCGGCGCTGAAGAGCTTAACTTCCGTGTTCGGCATGGGAACGGGTGTGACCTCTTCGCCATCGTCACCAGAT
>NZ_JBQENT010000089.1:0-5951 GCF_052044855.1 Metabacillus sp. 22489 | reverse complement strand
TCGCTGCTTGATTTCTCCTTCATAAAAAAGTTTAAATCTCTATAAATTTAAACTTTTTTTGAAGGCCACCAAGCGAAAGCGCGGTAGAAATCTGTGTCTATTTTCTTGACGTAGTATCATAGTGTTCATATTACAAATTTTAGTGGTACTACAAAAGCTAGTACAACATCAACTACTAAAAATTATCATCATTTCTATTCAAGTAAAGATAATATAAATGTAAAATTCAAAGTTGATAAATTTATCAAGACACATAAAAATAAAAAAGTTTATATTAAAGTTCAAAAGAGTAATGGATTATGGTGGACAACAAAAGCTACAAAGTCAGTAACAAATACTAAGCAGATTAGTTTTAATGTTAATCATGGAGAAGGTGACTATAGAATTATAGTTTATGATGCGGCAGAACGAACTGGTCATGATAAACCACCACTTTATTATGCAAAATCAAGTCAATATTCAGGTTCAGTAACTGGATCATAATGTTTTAAAAATAAGAAGATTGTCTAATTAATAAAAGGACAATCTTCTTATTTTTATATTTTAGAAAGTAGAGAATACTATATGTGTTAATATAATTTATAAGTAATTTATGATTGACATTGAAAATAAGTGAAAGAAGGTTAAAGAATGGACTTTATTGTATTTTGCAAAGAAAGAATACATAGTATTGCAATTGCAACTACACAATGTTGCAACTTGACATGGAGCCTCTGCGGGCATGAGTCTCAAGCCAAGAAGCCAGCAAGATCAAGGGCTGGCTTTGCCACGAAAGGCTATCATGCCCACCACTCCATGTAAAGTAGCAACGACAAATCAGCTTGCAATACTCTGCACTTTTATTTTGCAATACACACTTTATTATGATTTTATTTGTTTTCGGTCTGTTAATGATTGTTAGTTTAGTTTTAAATATATTGTTCAAAACGACAAAAAAAAGAGATTGGATAATATCTTTTTCATTAAGTATAATTTTATCATTTATAATCGTTGGGGTTTTAGGAGTAAAATAGCAAATTGTTAAGTGATTTATGCATATTATATACAAAACTAGTTTACATAACGTTAATTTTCGGAAGTAAGAAAAAAGCTAAACCCAGTATGAACAAGGGTTTGGCTTTTTTTGTTTTTTTATGGGTTATGCATGATTTTATACATCGCTGATTTACCAAGGTTTTTAGCTTATAAAAAGTCCTGAATTTTGCATGAAAAAGTGGGATTTTATGCAGTCGTTATTATAAAATTTTATTAGATTTTCTTTATTTAAAAGGAAGTTTTTTATGTAGTATTTATTTTTTATAAGGAGGATAATGATGAGAAATTTTAACTCCGCAAAAGCATCTGTAGAAATGGAAGGGTTTGTTATTTCTAAAGAGATAGAAGAGCTTGTATTAAAGAATGTTCATGGTGAAATAACTGATGAAGAGTTTATAAAATTATTATGCGAAATAGCAGAAAAAGTGTAAAGAATACGGCTAAACCTTGATGAATTTTAGTTAAAATGGATTAAAATAGGTGTACAAAAATAGAGTGTTTTTGTACATCTCCTAATATATGGGTGTACATGATTAGTAAAAATGTGTACATTTGTATATCAAAGTGGTAACCACTCAAAAACCAACCGCACTGCGGGTTGAACCATGAAATGGTTCCAGTTTTTCCTTATGCTCTTTATTTCTTTCTCTCCCTTTCTTTCGAAAGTGAGATCGCTTAATTGCTGCTGCAATAAGCTTGAAAGAATAAACAATTTTTTGATTGCAAATAACTCGTTAAAAGTCGCTTACAAATTATTAAAAAAGTAAAGATGTTATGAAAGAGTCTATTCCAATTAACCAGGAATAGTAGAGAGAGAAAAAATAATAAAATTTTAAAAAAATGGAGTGAAAAAATCAATAAAAGGTGAGAAGAAAAATATAGTTTTTTCTTCTCACTTTTTTAATATTTTAGTCCACCAAGGTTTCTTTTTTTCTTCAGCTGTAGCTGCAAGTAACCTCTGTGTTTCTTGAGACTGCCTTAGAGACTCCAAAAGAATTTTATCCCTCTCATTCAACTTGGAATCAATATACTTTTGTTGTTGCTCAAGACGTTTTAATAATTCTTCATTGAATTTGTTTTGCTTTTCATTCATATCGGTCAGTATGTCAACTTTTTTCACTAAATCAACCAACATATCGCGTTCAGACGGTTGATTTGCCTGTGTATTGTCCGATACACCACTACCATTTGTATCGGGTCTTGCAATGTATTTAGTCGCTATGATGCTCGCTATATCATCAACAGAATTATCGCTTTTGGGGAACATTTTAAACTCTAAAAATACTTTTATATCTTGTTCATTAAAAATACGATTACCACTGATATTACGGTTAAAAATATACCCTTGTTTCTCTAATAATTGAGCGTATTTTCTTACTGTACTTTCTGCTATATCGGTTATATTGGCTATATCTTTTGTAGAATAGTTTTCCATATCGTATTCCCCCCAAGTAAAGGATTTCTAGAAAAAGTGAAAAACTCCTTTTTAATAGGGAATTAGCGACTAGATAACCAAAAGCCTTTATGGCTTTATGGTTGCCTTGATGGCAACCTTTCATTTGAATTTCACATCATCATTTTTAACTAATTCTAAAATAATGGTACTTTTTTCATTTTTGGTAATTGATATAAGTTACTTAAAATGGTTTAATAAGTATTAAACAAGGAATTTTTGTAGCCGAAATGAGGTAATAGAATGTTGAAATTATTGGATTTCCACAAGAAATTATATGAGAAAAGATGGAATGGCGAATTAGAAACGCATGAAGATATGAAAAAGTTTGAACATGATTTTTTAAACTTAGCTACAGAAGAAAAAGTTAGTGATGAACAAGTAAATGAATTGATGAATCAGCTTTATATTCCTCCTTATAAATCTGATTTATTGCCTGATCATTTGAAAGAAACGAATGTTGTTAAGAAAGTAAATCCAAAACGTGGAGGAAAGCGTGAAGGAGCTGGACGTCCTTCCTTAGGAACGACAAAGAAGCTTTCTATCACGTTACCAGATGAAATTTGGAAGCAGATAGATGATGCTAGAGGAAATCAACCATTATCAGCTTTTTTAAGAGAAATAATTACAAATGGAAACTGGATTTAAGGAGGAATTTAAATGATAGTAGATGATCATGCAATAAATAGCTTAAGAACATGGTTTGATATAGCATATGAGGAATTAAAAAAAGAATGGGTAAGTGAGGAATATGAAATACTTTCTCATTGTCCTTCTTATAAGGCTACATTAGCTTATTATGAAGCCATGAATGTTTTGATAAAAGCTAGTTATACAGAGGAGTATTTGAGGGATTTAGATATTAAAACTTTAGAAGATATGATTGAGGAAGAGTTGGAACTAGAAAGCTTTTGGGAAAGTAAAAAGGATTGATGTATTGATATGATTTGTTCTTATTGCAATCAGGAGAACGGAGAAGTTGAAAAATATTGTAGTTTTTGTGAAGCACCTTTAAGAATTAATCGACCAAAATTAAGGGATTATATAGCTTTAAATCATGCTGAATTACCTTTTAGTGAACTTTCTTTGTTTCATACATATGATTTATTGGTTTTACTTCGATTGGTGAGAGAAGAACGAACTAAATCTTACAATCTTATGAGAACCATTCAAAAAGCTCCAGAAGACGTTTTTATAGATTCGGACACATTAGCCTTTGCTGAAAGTGAATATAGGCTTTATTCGGCTCGTATGAAGGTTATAGAGGGGATTTTGATTGATAGGATGGGTTATAAACCTAAAAGAATTGATGATAAATTATTGGAAAGTTTGAAAATGAAGATAGAAAGTAACTAGAAAAAAGGGGAAAATGTTGGTATTGTCGAAATATAGAAAAATAAGAAAAACCGCCTGTAGCTTTGGTCGGCTTGGCGGTTTCTCAAATGCGAGGGATTAGTCCCTTTATTTAGATATATATATTCTAACATAATGGGTCTAATTCCTGCTACATAAGGAGAGGAATTAGATGAAAAAAGATAGTTTGAATTTTAGAAAAGCTGAAAAAAATGCACGATTAAGAGATTTAGAAAATGAGAAAATATTGACTGATGAAGAATTGCAAAAAGCATCAGAATTACAAAGTAAAGCAAATTCTAGAGGAATGATTTTAATTCCTGAAAGGAAAGTAAAAAATAAAGCGAGGTTTGTCCAGTTGAACCAAGCGAATCTTTTGTATTTGCGTGAAATTAAATATTTAACTACTGCTGAAAAGACTTTTCTAATAGATATTGCTCCTCATGTGGAAATAGAGTCTAATTGGGGTACAGTCAGGAAAATGCGGATTTACAACGCTAAGCCCATTTCCCCGACTATTCCCCCAGTTTTAACAACGTTAAGAAAGTTTCAAGGGTCTTAAAGAATCTAACGAGACCATTTTCTCCGAATTAAAATGGTATTCTCCAAGTAAATTAATATGTACCCAACCTAGAGGTGACATATGGTGCAATAATTCTTCATTAAAACTACCTGACCGTTTTTGATATTCAACTGCCTTTGATAGATGTAAAGTATTCCAGATACTGATGGCATTGATAATTATGTTTAAGGCACTGGCCCTTTGCAATTGATGCTGTATGGTTCGTTCCCTAAGCTCGCCTTGTTTTCCGAAGAAAATAGCTCTTGCCAGTCCATTCATGGCTTCTCCTTTATTCAATCCTTTTTGTATTTTTCTTCTTAATGATTCATCCGAAATATAATTCAAAATAAAGATCGTTTTTTCTATTCGGCCCATCTCACGTAAGGCTGTAGCCAAGCTGTTTTGTCTTGAATAAGAACCTAATTTCCCCATAATAAGGGATGCTGAAACTGTTCCTTCCCTTATAGAATGAGCTAATCGCAAAAATTCGGACCGAAAAAAGAAAAAGTGATTTTATTGGAAATCCTCCTTTGAAATTGAATATGTAAGAAATGAATAAAACCATTAGCCATCAAGGGAACCAAAACCATGTTTATAGGGGATTATAATTAACATAATCATGTTTATAGACACTGAAAAAAGGATCTTCCAGTAAGAAGATCCTTTTTTTTGCTGCTAAAAGTTTTAGTTTTTAAAAATATTCGAATCTTTTCCTCAACGACTATAAACGCTTTCACATGTTCCAGGCGCTGGTTCATAAAAACAATGTTGTTTAAATTGACCACTAAAAGGTTGGCCATACCATGTTGGAGGACACGGACCATATGGATTAAAGTACCAAAGAGCATATTTCGCTGGGTAATCTCTCCAATATTCCAAATTCTTTCTTGCTAATCTTCTTTCAGATTCTCTTGCTCGTTGATAAAACATATTGCCTTTTTGCACAGCTTCAAAGGAGTAATTTCCCCCTTGTACTTGAAAAATAACATCTTCAATGGTCCTTACATCCATGAAATCCGCACAATCAGCTACAGCACGGTTTACAATCACGTTTCCAACATATAGCATCCCCTGTACTCCTTCACCTTCAGCCTCTGCTCTCATCATCCTTGCCATTAAATCAACGTCTGCATCTCGGTAAGCGACTCTTGCCATTTTTCCACCTCCAAAATACAGTATGAAAAAAAGCAACATTCATGTCTCTTTTTTACAATTTGTTAGGATAAGAGCACATCAATTTTCTTGGTGAATATAAACTTTAGTCTTCATCAATCAGGCGCTTTAATGAAGTAACTAAAGCCTAATTTTTCACTTATAACACCGAGAAATTAGACTTTTTATATTTTGATTTCCTTAACGTTGTAAATCCGCACTTTCCTGACGCTACCCCACTTGGGACGTGATTTAAGTCGCGTTAGCGATTTTGTTCAAAGATAAGAAAGTATAAAAATTTGGGTCTACCACAGTCATTTAAGCTGTGGTATTTTCATTTTATGGAGACCAATATATTGAGAAGAATATTTTTTGATAAACACCAACATTGGGAAG
>NZ_JBQENT010000088.1:0-6011 GCF_052044855.1 Metabacillus sp. 22489 | reverse complement strand
CAAGGGTCAACTTCAATCCTCACGTACATATGTTAGTTACAATGGGTGGATTAACAGAAAAAGGAGAATGGAAGCAGTATGATTTCTTGCCATTTACGATGCTTCGTAAACAATGGCAAGAGGGGCTTTGCTTTTCTCGACTTATGACGATGTCCTTTCTGATCCCTATGGTTCTATATGGAAGGCAGCTCATTCCAGCGATCCCTATAAACTTTACAGTCTATATAAGCGTATAGAATAACGGTTTCTACTGAACCAAATTGAAAGGGGGTGAGAAATTGGGTTATAAGGTTAAACGTGGTTCAGCATCAAGTGCCAATCCTATTAAGGAAATACTGGTTTCCTTAATCAAAAGATTAATTGGTGTTCTCATTATTGTTGCACTGATAGCGGTTGTCGGCTATTTCTTGTTTCAATTCGCATACAATCAGTATCCACCATTTGCGGAAGCTGCTGATGATGTTATTGGGTGGTTGAAGGATTTCTATTTGGAATATGGCATTTGGGCAACTCTCGGATTAATTATTTTTATCTGTATTTCTGTCTGGGCGTTAGGTGAAGAAGCTAAGAGGAAAGACCGCCGAAAGGAAGCCATGAAAGAGTTGATGAAGTAAAGGAGGTCAAACATGAAACGTGAATATCCGAAAACGGTATTCAGGAAAAAGGTAATCAAAATAGTTTTTTGGAGTAGTTTTTCATTGATGTTATTTCTATCGGTTGTCGCCATTATTCGGGTAGGGAATATTAACACTACTCAGGCAGAAGTGATGGTACCTATGTTATAACTAAGAACTTTTAAACAGTCTGATTTAATCCTTCTCCTAATCATAGACAAGTTAGTTCCAATATCTTCTATAAAGTCTTCTTTGGATCCTACAATTACTGTTTCAATTTCTGCTGGAGAAACACTTATTGTTTTAGGAACATAAATATCTACTGCATACGCAAGTGAATTTTGGTATATTATTAATGCTTTTCCTTCAAGTACTCCCTTAACCATTAAATTAATATCTTCTTGTTGATATTGTTTTCTTCTTAATATAATTTTTACTTCCTCATCATTTGTATTTGAAAAAGGTTATAAAATGTTATTTTTCAACTCTTCTTCCCCTACTAGATGACCAAAATATAATACCTCAATTTTCAACTCTGAAAATGTCCTAATTACTAAGTCATCACAATAATCTAATCGATCTTTGACATGTACAGATAAGTTTTTATTTATGTACATAATATCCTCTCAAAAATGTTAGTTTACAGTTAGCATTACAAAATTATGGTATAGTTATTCATAATTATTTATGTTGGTTATAGTAAACATGTTGTTACAAAGATTGATCAAATAATCTTTTGTTAATTGCAAAACAAAAAAGACAAGTTATTTAACCTGTCTTTCTCTTTCGATGAATTAATTACAATTTAGGTACTATAATGATTATTTATTAGCTTATATAAAGCCTATGATCCTTATCAGATTTATAAAAAGCTTTTCTTAATATTATCTGTTAACTCAGAAATGACCTTTTTCTTTTGTTGTTCAGGTGAATGAATAGTTAAAATTATCAAATCCACCAAATCAGGACTTTCTTTAGCTAATTCCTGCATGTAGTCATACCCGAAATCTTTCATGACCAGTAGCAATTTACTCATGTTACTGGAAACTTACATCTATCTTCTTTTTTACGTCCTTCGCTACTTTTGGCATTGTTATTTCAAGTATTCCATTTTTGTACGTAGCTTTAACCCCATCATGTGAAACGGGGCTTGGAAGTGTTATCATACGTTGAAAACGACCTGTATAGCGTTCCTTTTTTAACATATTTTCTTCTTTTATTTCATTGGTACGCTTGATAGAACCACTAATGCTTAATCTGTTATTTTGAATATCAATATCTACATCTTCTTTCTTTTCAAGACCAGGTAAATCACATGTTGCCACAACCTCATTCTCAGTTTCATGAACATCTACTCGAATCCCACCTATACCATGTTCATTGTCAAACGAAATTGGTAATTCCGAAAAGAAACGATCGAATTCTCTTCTCATATTTGATAATTGTCTAAATGGATCATAAGGTACTAATGACATATTCAACCTCCTTGGTTATTTTCAAAGATATTATTCCAATTTTGTATACGTTTATTCATAAATCCTTTATTTTACGTTCTGTACAAATGGATTCGTATCTGTACCAATTTTTAGAGTGTTTCTTTTAATACAACTTCCATAGAATTAACCCAAATAGCAGAATACAAACCCTTCAAGACCAATAATAATCTACTCAATCTCACATTCTATTTCCGTTTCATCTAACAAACTCACAACAATTCTTTCCCCTACAAATACAGTCAACTTTCTAATCAATGTAAAATATAACTCCAAATCAAACTCTGTTATTGGCTCTGTTTTTTCAATGAGCTCAATAAACTGTCTTACTCTATATTTTTGTAAATAATCATCACTATCTATGTTCTGCTGCCATTTTTCTAAAAAATAATCTTTGTTCTCTATGATGGCATTAAACGTGTTAATAAAAGCTTGGTATAAGACTTTATCGTCAATATGTTGTAAACGCTAGAATAAAGTTGACACTTTTGCTCAATAAACCTACTACTTTAGTAAAATAGTTCTTGACGTTATTTTACTGGAGGTTAGGATTTTGGAGGAGAAGTTAGTGTTATATATCAAGATTCATGAATTACATAAAAGAAAGTTTAAAGTAGCACAAATTGCTAAAGAGCTTAAGGTCTCAAGGCCAACTGTCTATAAGTATTTAGAAATGACATTCGATGAGGCTACAGCCTATACTGAACAGCCTTTAGGAAAAAAGAAAAAACTAGATCACTATAAGGACTGGATACTTGCCTGGCTAGAAGAGTATCCCCATCTAAGTAGTGCTCAGATCCATGATTGGCTTTTAGAGAGATACCCCGACCTAGTGGTCGGTGGAAGTACTGTAAGAACATATGTGAGGGGTATTCGAGAAGTCTATCAGATTGAGAAAAAGGTGATTGTCCGTCAGTACGAAGCAGTTCCTGAACAGCCTATGGGTAAACAACTCCAGGTAGATTGGGGAGAAACAAAACAGAAAACAGTAAACAACAAAGAAGCCAAACTGTACTTTATTGCCTTTGTGCTCGCTAACTCCCGACATAAATATATGGAATGGCAAGCTCGCCCATTTACCACTAGAGATGCGATTCGTTGTCACGAAAATGCTTTTCAGTTCTATGGAGGGCGAACAGAAGAAATTGTCTATGATCAGGATCACTTAATCTCAGTGAGTGAAAATGCAGGACAACTGCTTTTAACAGCTGAGTTTCAAAGCTATGTAAACGAGCGTAGATTCAAAGTTCACCTGTGCAGAAGAGCTGATCCGGAATCTAAAGGCATGATTGAAAATGTAGTGAAATACATTAAAGGAAATTTCGCAGACAGCCGTGTGTTTAGTGACATAGAAGATTGGAATGAAAGAGCACGACAATGGCTCGAGCGTACTGGAAACCATCAGGTTCACCAGACAACGAAAAAAAGACCAGCAGAAGTGTTTCTCCTCGAAAAGCAACACTTACAGCCAGTCTCTTCGTTACTTTCATATGAAAGTACCAATAACCAAAGTATAACAAGAAGTGTAAGCAAGGACAACACGATTCGCTACAAGTCCAACCGTTATTCCGTCCCACTCGGGACTTATCAAACTATGAGTGAGAACCTTGTGTGGATTGAAGCGAATTTAAAAGATCATAAAACTCTTGTCATACGTAGAGAAGCAAATGGTGAAGTGATTGCCGAGCATGTGATCAGCTCGGAAAAGGGAAAACTTATTCAAAATCGTCACCATACCAGAGATCGCTCTAAAGGCATTAAGGAGCTTAAGCAACGCCTCATGTCTCTCTTTGAAGATCAGCTTCAAGTAGCTGCATACTTGGATGAGATTAGTCAAAGATACCCAAGGTATCATCGAGACCAGTTTGCGATTATCAATAAAGTAATACAGCAGTATCCAGCGTTAGTTGATTCTGTTTTGAGGAAGTGCATGATAGAGAAGCTTTACAACGCGAATGATTTTCGTGATATCGCTCATCATCTTGATACATTACAAGATGGACCGGCTGAAGATGTGCAATCCTTTTACACGAGTTCGCTAAAACACTCTCATATCAAAGCCTCTACCCGTTCTCTAAATGCGTATACCAGCATTTTAGGAGGTAGAGCATGATGAACAAGACTGTACATGAACTACAAGATCAATTCCGTCAGCTACGCTTAGCAGAGACTGCGGAGGAGCTTCCACTGCTTCTTCGCGAAGCTGAAAAAGCATCATGGACCTACTTGGAATTTTTAGAGTCTATCACCCAATATGAATTAGCCAAACGTGAAGCGAAAAGCCTTGAGAAAAGAATGAAATGGGCACGCTTCCCTTTCGTGAAGTCACTAGATGAGTTTGAGCTGAAAGGACAAAACGTTCTGACGGCTCGACAGCTCTCCCAACTCCGTGAATTAAGCTGGCTAGAGCAACAATACAATTTAATCCTTCTCGGTCCCCCTGGCATTGGAAAAACGTATATCGCAATTGGACTTGGACTCTAGGCTGTTTATAGAGGGTTCAATGTTTATTTCGCCACAATGGGTGAACTTGTGCAGCTTCTAAAATCAGAAGAATACCTGAACAAATCTAAAGTCCAACTAAAAAGAATCAGAAATGCCGACCTAGTAATCATCGATGATTTAATGTATATGGCCATGGATCAGAGAGAAGCGAACCTATTTTTTCATTTGATTAATCATTTGTACGAACGAAGTTCGATTATCCTGACATCTAATAAAAGTCCAGATGAATGGGGCAATTTAATAGGAGACCAAGGGATCACTACAGCTATTTTAGATCGTTTACTTCATCGAGTGGAGGTCATCCATGGAGACGAAGAAGAGGAAAGTCATCGGATGAAAAATCGGAAGAGCATTTTTTCAGCAGAAGTGTAAAAAGGAAACGAGCAAAAAGTGTAAAATTCAACTTGACGTCTACATATGTTTGTTCTGACAGCTTTTTTCACCTTTGACACTGTATTTTCCATTACATCTCCAGACAATTCTTCTAAGCCTTTCATCGGTAGAGTTCCATACCTTTCTTCCAAATGGGCTACCACAATGCCCACATCTCCGTTAATATTGTTTTTGGAACTCCTCCAAACGCTTCAAAGCTTTCCATCAAAAAGGACATTAGTACACTTTGTGACTTTGACATGGTTAGTCCATAAGACTTGAATCTTGAATTACCTAACACTAGTACCCCGACATTGACGTATATAATTTCCCCCTCTTTTGTTATGTATCTAATGTTCTCTTTCCAATCAAATTGTGCTTGTTCCCCGGGAGGGGTCTCAAAACGAACAACGGTCTTGTTCGCTTGAATTCTTTTTCCATCACTAAAGTATGCCTGGAATTCAGGTTTATCAGATATATAGCGTCGGAAAGATGACTGAGAACATTCTAACCCATGGTTATCTTTTAGATACTCCCATAGAATCCTCTTGTAGTAAAAGGTTTGTATAGATTCCTCTGAAAGTAGCTCAGATATAACGTTATATAAGTCATCTATTTTTGACTTTCTATTACGAGTTTTGCAAGAACTATTCCCATTTAAATATCGATCCACTGTCCTCCTATCTACACCTAATTCCCGCCCTAATCTACTTTTATTTATTTTCATATTTAGGCTCTACATTAGAAGCTTTAACTTTGGTAAATCTTCCAAACAATTAATTTCTATATCTGTACTTATATCTAGATGTACATGCATCCTCTTCACCTCAGTGTAAGTATGCATGTATGACACTAAACTGTACATTCTTATGTAATCATTTCTGTACATTATTAAATTAGCATTTATACTCGGTGTTATAAGTGAAAAATTAGGCTTTAGTTACTTCATTAAAGCGCCTGATTGTTGAAGACTAAAGTTTATATTCACCAAGAAAATTGATGTGCTCTTATCCTAACAAATTTTATT
>NZ_JBQENT010000087.1:0-6022 GCF_052044855.1 Metabacillus sp. 22489 | reverse complement strand
AAAGTGAAAAAGTCTATAAAGAAAGGCGACTATCCGTCCAAAAAATGAACGGATAGTCGCCTTTTTCGTTTACGATCTTGAAATAAAATTAAAAAACGTAAGTTTTTCAGTGGCCTCGCGTTAATCCAGAGTTTTTTACAATTGTACTAACTTTTGTCTCATGAAATCCATTGTTTGCAAATTCACGGGCAGCTGCTTTAAGCAATCTACGCTTTGTTTCCCTCCCTTTCCTTCCTTTTGGCTCTGTCATTTCAATTCTCCCTTCACATAATACTAAACGAAAACATGATTTGTCGGTATTATTTCATCATCTTTCAAATGTGTCAATAAATGTCTGTAAATATAAAAAACCTTCCTCATCGACGAGAAAGGTCTAGACTTTGTTTTAAAAATTAATTTTCCCCTTTTGCTTCTTGTGGCTTTTCTTTAGACATGAACCAACCACCTAAAGCAATAAGTAACATCACTGCCCAGAAAATAGACTTCCATACAATTCCTTCTACAAAATCATGTGGAATAATATGAATAGCGTCATGAGCAAGTGTATGCATTAATAACTTAACCCCAACCCATCCAACAATTAACATAGCAGCTGTTTCAAGGCTTGGACGAGTTGTTAAGAGCTTGACGAAAATAGCTGCAGCAAATCGAATGACGATAAGACCTGCAATTGCCCCGATAACGATGACAATAAATTTCGCACCATCCATTCCACCAATATTACCGATTGGCGTATCTGGTAAAGCGATAACTAGTGCAACAGCAGCTAAAATTGAATCAATCGCAAATGCAATATCAGCTAAAGCAATTTGTGCTACTGTCATACCGTAGCTTTTCGGCTTTTTTTCCTTTCCATCATCATGCTTTTTCGTTAAATGCTTAATACAGATGAAAATTAAGTATGCAGCTCCAATCGCTTGAACCTGCCAAACGTGGAAAAGAAATGAAATAATGAATATCGCACCAATTCTAAAAATAAAGGCTAATAATAAACCGATATTTATCGCTTTCTTTTGCTGTTCTTCAGGTAAATGCTTAGCCATTACAGCAAGTACTAATGCATTATCAGCAGATAAAAGTCCCTCTAACAAAATAAGAATTACTAACACCCAACCATACTCTAATAATAAAGATAGTTCCATCAATTTCCTCCTGATATAAAAAAATTAGTATTTTTAATAAAATTTGCGGATAATTTTGTGATATTTATTTCTTATTATCTTTCTTATTATAAGCAAGGTAATAAGAAATAATCGTCACTTTTTCCTACAAATATTACTAGCAATTTTCGGGTATTATCTTCAAACAATAAGATTACTACTAATCTATTGATTAGCTTACTTTTCTAATGTTAATCAGCAAATTCAATAATTACAAGAACTATTTTTCTTATCTTTTACAAAATCACCAAATCTATCATGATTTTCCTTCAAATCATACAAAAACACCAAATTTAACCAATTTTAATTTCGTAATTCAGTATATCATTCGATCGTCTCCTCCTAACTTAAAGGGGGAAGTTTCTAATGAAGAGGCTTATAAAAATCTACAATCAAAAAAAAAGAATGAAATCTAAACAAATCAATTTCATTCTTAACGTTCGTTTCATTAAAAATTTTCAAAAAATCTCCTTATAACATCGGCACCACCAATAAAGGTTCCTAATGAGCTTCCTATGTTTGATAGGACAACAATAAGTAAGATTCGACTAACTTTATTTCGCCAAAAACCTTTCACAGTAAAAACATCCTCAGATAATGTTTCGAAATCCTTTACACTTGGTCGGCGCACATATGCCTGTGTTATCCCCGCAAACCATCCCGCCGCTAGAATTGGATTTAAAGAAGTGATAGGTGCCGCGGCAAAAGCAGTTAAGATCGTTAAAGGATGTGCTAAAGCCAAGGCTGCCCCAATTGCTGATAGAGAACCATGCCATAAAATCCAACTCATAGTCTGAGCCAGACCCGCAGATGGATTCGCAAAGAACGTATACACAATTAACGCTAAAATAAGCACTGGGATACTCCAACCGATGATTTTTGGAACATTTGATTTTGGTGGTACTGTATTCAAGCTTGCAAGATCATGTTCTTTCTTAATTTCCTCTTTAATACCAGGAACATGCGCTGCCCCTAATACTGCAACAATTTTATCTCCAGGCGCATCTTTAATTTTTTGCGCAAGATATTGATCACGCTCATCAATTAATGGCTTTTTCAACCTCGGGAAGCTTTCAGTAAATTCATTTAATACCGCATTAATGGTATCCATATTTTTCATTTTTTCTAGCTCTTCTTCTGAAATGCTTTCCTTACTGAAAATACTTGCTATGATTTGGCTGAGAAGTGATAGCTTCCCTTTAAAGCCAATATTCCCCCAAACTCGAGAGAATGTAATCTGAATATTCCTGTCAGCTAATACAAGCTTAGCACCTGTTTCCTTTGCTGACTCAATTCCTTGAATCATTTCCTGACCAGCATTAATCCCAAATTGCTTTGCCATCCTGTTTTGAAAAGAAGAAATAGCAAGATTAATTAATAATAAGGATGCCTTCTTTTCTTTAATCACTTGAACGATATCCATATCTTTCCACTTATTACCTTCACGAATGGATTGATACCTTTGTTCATCCAATTCAACACAAACAGCATCAGGATTTTCTGCCTCAATAACTTGTTTAACCTGCTCTGCACTATGCTTAGACACATGTGCTGTGCCAATTAATATGTATTCTTTTCCATCTAAATGCAATCTTGTAATATTTTCCTCGTCCATAGGTACCTTCCTTTATAGACCAGATTAGTGAACCCTACTACCATTCATAATACCCATTTCATTATAGCATGACTAGAATTCCATCAAATAGTTCTATTAGCTTTCTGTTCTGTGCATATGTTTGCATAAAAGACTTACTTTAGCTCGTACAAATTACATATGCAAAAAGGAGCTATCTCAACAAAAATAGGGTTAGACCCTTATGAGACAGCCCCCAACTAGACTTCAAATTTTTAATTATCCAAATACTTTTGCTAATTCAGCTTTATCTTGTTCAAGCCAGAAACGCATTAATCGCTTTGCACCATCTAAATCATGGAGCTTTGCTTGACCACATTGTGTTTCATTCGCTGCAGGAATTTCTGTTACTTCAACAGCTGATTTCATTGTGTCTTCTAATAAATCAATTATTTCTGAAACCTCTGGTCTGCCACTCACAACTAAATAGTAGCCAGTTTGACAACCCATTGGCGAAATATCAATAATATCAAAATGATCATATTTTTCTGCATGTTCACGAATGTTAAACGCTAATAAATGCTCTAGCGTATGAATAGTATCAGGCTTCATTGCCTGTTTATTTGGTTGACAAAAGCGAATGTCGAATTTATTAACCTCGCCGTCACTTCCTACCTTATGAACTCCACAATGACGTACATATGGAGCCTTTACTGCATTATGATCTAATTCAAAGCTTTCAACTGAAGGCATACTATCACTCCTATAGTAAATTTCTCAATTTATTGTACCATATGAATCATAAAACGCGTAGTTTACTAGAATGAATCAATTGGTTTTCTCGAAAAAAAGAGTATACTAAAAATAGAATTGCATAGCTATTATTTTTCAATTCCAATAATCGCCAGTAAAATTATATAGATAAACAAACTCATACAATGGAATGAAAGGAAACGGTTCAAAATAATGAAGTCACTATTTATTGGAATTATTCGTTTTTATCAAAAATTCATTTCTCCATTAACTCCACCATCATGTAGATTTTACCCTACCTGCTCCCATTATGGTCTTGAAGCATATCAACGATTTGGAGTTATAAAAGGCACATTTCTAACGGTAAAGAGAATTTTAAAATGCCATCCCCTTCATCCAGGTGGCTTTGATCCCGTTCCTGAAAAGGATGCAAAAAAAGGCAGCAAAATTCAACGATGATGAATTTACTGCCTTTTTTACTTTTAATTGTTAATCTTCATAACCGTCAATAACAACATCTAACTTACCAGTTGAAGGATCAATAATTAAGCCGTGCACTGGAATATCTTCTGCTAAAAGCGGGTGGTTTTTAATCGTTTTAACACTATCACGAACACTATCCTCTACACTATTAAAACCTTTTAACCACTGTCCGAAATCTACACCTGAATATTTTAATGTATCGATTCGCTCTTCTGGAATACCTCTATCCTTCACTTTTTCAAGAAATGCATCAGCATTCAATTTACTCATCCCACAATCATGATGTCCTATTACACAAATCTCATCAGCCTTTAATTCATAAACAGCCACTAATATGCTTCTCATAATACTTCCAAATGGATGAGCAACTATTGCTCCAGCACTTTTAATAATTTTCACGTCTCCATTACGTAGATTCATAGCGCCATGCAAAAGCTCCACTAAACGAGTATCCATACAAGATAAGACCACGAGCTTTTTCTCAGGAAATTTTGATGTCTCATATTTTACGAATTCCTTTTCTGCAACGAACCTTTCATTATGCAACAAAATTTCTTCCATAATTCTCATCATCATTCATCCTTCATATTAAATTTTATATAAATATATCATAATTCTTGATCATTAACTATTAATAGTGTAGTATACAAATCGAAATGATTACTATTTCATTTTGTCGGAATGTTTCTATACAATGAATATTTTGAAAAGGGATATACTATTTACTGACAATTATTCAATTTTAAATCAATAACTAACGAAAAAACGATGCAAATAAAAAAACTTGTTCTCAAATCGGAATCATTAAGATATAATAGGTAGGGCTTAATCGTAATGATGTTGATTTACAGAAAGGAGACCAATATGAAGAAACATACACTCTTATTATTTTTACTATCAATTCTAATTTTTACTTTGGTTGCTTGTAGTGGTGACAACACCACCTCTGATACAAAAAACAATGGGGAAACAGGCAATAAACTTAAAATATATACTACAGTCTTTCCATTAGAGGATTTCACAAAAAAAATTGGCGGAGACCTCGTTGATGTAGAAAGTATTTTGCCTTCAGGTGCTGATGCGCATACATATGAACCAACTACAAAGACGATGGTAAGCATTGCTGATTCTGATGGATTTATTTATTCAGGTGTTGGCATTGAAAGCTTTGCTGATAAAATTCAAGAATCGTTAAAGTCCGAAGATGTTGCATTTATTAATGCTGGTGAGGGTATTGAACTTCTAGCACATTCAGAAGAGGAACATAGCGAAGATGAGCATAGTACCGATGAACATAGTGCTGAAGAGCATACCGCTGAGGAGCATAGCGCTGAGGAGCATAGCGAGGAAGAGTCTCATGCAGGACATAATCACGGTGATGAAGACCCACATGTTTGGATCGATCCTATCCGTTCTATCACAATTGCGGAAAATATCAAGGATGCTCTAATTGAGTTAAAGCCTGAAGAAAAAGATACATTTGAAGCAAATTTTGAAAAAGTAAAAACCCAATTAGAAGAATTGGATCAATCATTTACAGCATTAGTCAATGAATCTGCAAAAAAGGAAATTCTTGTTTCCCATGCAGCTTATGGCTATTGGCAGGAAAGATACGGAATTGAACAAATTAGTGTTCTAGGTCTTTCTCCTACTGAAGAGCCTTCACAGAAACAGCTCCAGACAATCATTGAAACAGCAAAAGAGCATGATTTAAAATATGTTATTTTTGAAACAAATGTGAGCAGTAAAATAGCAGATATCGTCCAATCTGAAATTCAAGCAGAAGCACTTACGTTAAGCAACCTAGAAACAATTTCAGAGGAAGACCGAGAAAATAATGAGGATTACTTTAGCATTATGGAAAGAAACATCGAAACATTAAAAAAAGCATTATCTGAATAATATTGAACAAAGAGCGTTACTCGTAACGCTCTTTTCAGATTGAAGACAAAAGGCATTTGGGAAAGCTTTCTTTCCCAAATGCCTTTTTAATTTTTGATTTTCTTCTTAGAATCTATCTTAAAAATAAGTGTAAATTGCCTATTATTCATAT
>NZ_JBQENT010000086.1:0-6164 GCF_052044855.1 Metabacillus sp. 22489 | reverse complement strand
ATTATTGTTTCTTGTCATCATTATCCATCACCTCTAAAATATCTATTAATAAATATTTTAAATAAAAAAAGACTGTATGCAAACTCGATTTTATCGAGTTTGTCTACAGTCTGAAAGGATTGGTATTCCCCAATCCTTTTTCTTGGTTCTAATTCAACTTTCGTACAATTTCTAATAAACTTGTGATTGAAAATTTCCCCTCTAAAGGAGTTGTTATCTAATAATCAACATAGTCAAACATGAAATATAGGCCCCAATCTTGATCATTGGACCATGGATCATAGAACCCACCTTTTATTCCATTCACTGTATATGGGGTAATTTTTGCACACGACGCACTTCCATCTGGTGAAAATAGATTTAATACACCTCGTAGAGAAGCCTCTGCTTTTTTATAGTATTCACGATCGTTAGTTATTTCAGCTAAATTTTGATAGACACGTCCCGTATAAGCACTCCAATAATGTGGAAAAGTGTCACCATACAATCTATTTTTCCCAAACCAGTATCCATCCCAATGCCTTATTGCTGTTTCATAAAGGTGATAGTCTGGTTGAAGACCGTTGAAAAGTTCTAATATTTCCACATGTTTTTTTGCTTCATTAAGAAACTTATGATCATCCGTTAATTTATACATTTCTAGTAAAAGATTTGCAGCAGGAGCTACAATGCTCTGTTCAAAGTTCACTTCTGATTTGGGATAACGAATACCATAACGATTTATAGTATTCACATGCTCTTTAAAGTAACTAAAAATTTTCTGTCTTTCAGTGTTTAATTTGGCTTCTTCTAATAAGGTAAGCATTTCAAACATTGGCATCTCAATCGGATAAAAATTAGCTCCACCTTGCTTATAGTATGCCAATAATACTTTAGACATGTCCCTTAAAAATTCTTCGCTCTTCCATGTAAGATATAACTCCTTAAATAGGACAGCCAACCAAGAATAATTATATAACCGATGAATATCGTTATTTCTTTTTATGTCGTTAAATACCATACCTGTCTCTTCATCGTAAAGCTCTCTTTTGATGTAATTGATATACTTTTTTAAGCTTTCTTCCATTTGCACATTTTCATTGTTTCTTAGAAAACGAGCAAGTAATACTCCCATTCCAAATCTTTCTCTGCCCCCGTTATGATCATGATAGTGAGAGTAATATATTTGATGATCTTCATTATCATAGATTAGGTAGGCACCATCTAGATGGCTATTACTTTTATGGTACTGTTGCTTATTTACAATAAATTCAGCTCTACTTTGTGTAAGTTTTTTTATATCAGGGAGAACAAGAATCTTTGCTTCCGTTGTAACTCCACCTATTCTTACAGAATAGCAATACTCTCCAGGGAGCAAATTATCTTCTCTAATTTTCAACCTATTTTTTTCTTTCTTAAATTCAATTGGCTTTCCGTCTCTAGAAATGTAAACTTCATGGTTTATTAGATTTTTATGGAAAGTTATATCTATATTGATTTCTTCATGTTCAAATACAGTGTAATTTTCAGCTTGTATGTGTATATAGTTGGGATAAGTTAGAAGGATATTATAAAAGTCTTTTTTTCCTTTATGCCAAAATAGTTCCCATTCAATGATATAAGATTCTCCAGGTGCTAATTGAAACGGAGCTACATGTAATAAAAAGTCTCCACGATCATTACTGATTAATGATAAATCACGCTCAACACTATATGAAATTAAGCTTCCTTTTGTTAAGATTAATCCTAAATGAGGGGCTTCCCCTCCCATTCTCAACCCCATAACATAACTTACTTCTCCACCACACCATATATGAGCATGACATTTATTCACAGTACAAATATCTGCTGAATCATAATCATCATTAAAAGTTGTGTATATTGACGTATCCCCTTGCTTCGAAAAAATATCAAACTCTGTATTATTTGTAAACTTGTAAACCTCTTTTAACGTGTTACGTTCAGTTAAACTGCGAATTACTGTTGTATCGATTCCTTTCGGTGCTTTAATCGTTCCCCAAAGTTGTGTTCCTTCTACCCAATTCATCTTATATGGGTCATCGTTATGCGATATTGAACGAATGTATTTGTCTTCCTTAAATTCAATGGCAAAAGAACTTTCCTTTATATCATCCCAATTTTTTATCTTCATAAAATCCCCTCATCCCCTCATACAGAAAATCATACTTCAACATTAACCTTTAATTGAACCATTCATCCTCCATT
This sequence comes from Metabacillus sp. 22489, assembly GCF_052044855.1. Lineage (NCBI taxonomy): Bacteria > Bacillati > Bacillota > Bacilli > Caryophanales > Bacillaceae > Metabacillus > Metabacillus sp. 22489. Next base: position 3,959 of record NZ_JBQENT010000086.1, on the reverse strand, counting down.
TGATTATAGTTATATTATTTTGAGTAATAAATTAAAAATTCGGTGTCTTTTGTTAAAATAACAGAGGTCTTTTTATAGTAAGTAGAAATGATATTTAGAAAAATTCTTATTCGCATCTGCAAACACCTTAGATACGCCATCCGAGTGTTGACGAAGACTTTTAAATCCATTAACGAGTTCTGTTGATGGGTGTTGGAAATATAAGCTAAAATCGTACTTTTTGGCAATATAGTCTTACCAGTTATGGTATCACTTGGCGGAGCTATGTTAGGAATTGGTTCAATAATACTTAAGGAAAAACCATTAGTAAAATCAATAATTGCAATAGTGTCTACTATAATTTATATAATTGTATACTTTAAGGTCTATGTAATCTATTAGAAAAGTACGAGAAATAGCGGATTACAATTGGCGACTTTTTATGAGAGATTTTAAAAGTGTCGGTGCTAAAATTCTTCGATATTGACTGTTTTTTCACTTTTGTACCCTTGAAGAGAACTCGTTACAACTTGTGTTTTGTTCAGTATGTCCTTACACCAGTGCTTTTCCTTAGTTGACTTAGTCCACATTTACCATTAACATATCTGTATCTTTTAAAATGTTGACTAAGTCAGCATTTTAGAGATGTTATTTTCAAGAGTTTTTCACAATCTTTTATTAAGACCTTATTTAAGGAGATAGTATATGATTATTCGAGAAATAAAAAAAGAAGACAATGCAGAAATAAAAGAAATTATCCAAGAATCTTTAAAATCACTTGGGTTAGCGATTCCTGGGACAGCTTATTATGACCCTCAACTTAACGATCTTCACCAATATTATAGTAATTTAAAACATGCGAACTATTGGGTAGTAGAAATGGAAGGAGAGGTTGTTGGTGGAATTGGTATAGCCCCCTTTAACGAACATGATAAAATTTGCGAATTGCAAAAGTTGTACTTAAGTACAACAACACAAGGTTTAGGATTTGGTAAGAAGCTAATGGAAACGGCTTTGTCATTTGCCTCTAAACATTATGCAAAGTGTTACTTAGAAACAAGGCATGAATTAAAGACTGCATGTATCTTATATGAAAAATTTGGATTTACCCTTTTAAATGAACCAATATCAGGTTCTGACCATTCAGCTATGGATGCGTGGTATTTAAAAGATTTGAAATAACCATAAGAAGTCCTTTAAATCAATTATCATTAGAAACTATGAAAAAGCCGATTTCCATATGTGGAGATCGACTTTATCTAACCATGTTAAAAAACGCTAATCGAATCATACCACCAGTTACTTTAAATAAACATACATTCTATAGATACCACTTAGGTTTTATTCTGCTGAAGTAATCATGATCTTCTAAAAACATATAAACTTTATCTAACATCTCATTCATGTTAGTTGGAATCGTGTTTAACGTCCATATAACCGTTGAGAAAACGCACATTGCGAGGTAAAGTGAATACAATCTCCAAAAATGTTCTTCAGGTTCTTTATTATTAAAATAACCTTTAATTTGTCCTTTTGAAAAAGGAATACTTACTTCTCTGGTGAAAATTCCAATCTTTAGAAACTCATGAATAGGATCTCCCCAATCATACCTGTTAAAATCTATTACTCCAGCAAACTTTTTATTATTCACAATAATGTTTCCAAGGGTAAAATCATCGTGTTGAAATAAGTTTGGGCGTTGTTTCATGAGGTGGATATTCTCATCAATAAATTTCATTATTTTCTCGTCATTTTTAACCTTTACCTCGCTTGCTAAGTAAGCATCTATATATTTTTTATGCTTTTCAACTTTCCTTGAATACCATGAAGAAATATGTTCTGGAGCAGATAATTGATGCATCTTTCTTAGTTCTTTTCCCGCCTCAATCCCAATAGTAAATTGGTCTTGCTCCGAGTATTTTGAGATTTCATCCTCGGCATCCTTCCCCTCTATGTATGATGTGAGCAAATACCCTCGATTTCCTACCACACCAATTGAAAGGGGCTGTGAACAAGTAACTTGATAATCCTGCATCCTTTCCAAAATCGAGTATTCGGTCTTCTTTAATTCCAACTCTTCTAAATGAAACATCCGCAGTAGTAGTTTATTGTTACCGTCTTGCATATGTATTAGAAATTTTTCATCTGCGGAAAACCCCTTTTTAATTTCAATCACTTCTTTACAATTACTTATTAAAGGAATCTGTTTTATTAGTGTTTTATTCACACACTCACCCCTGTTAATAAATTTTTTAACAATTTATAAACTAAGCGTTTATATTTCTATAGGAAAACTAGATTTCCTTCTTTCACTAACCTGCACCTTTAGCTCAATAAGAAATGCGATACCTTTTTAATGAAGTATCGCACCCGATAGTTTAAATACATTTATTCACAAAGTTGTCCTTTCACACTTCTATTACTACAGGAATACTACAATATAAAAACTCCAATTTAAGGAAACTCCTGCAATTAAAGATACTGTATTTCAATACTGAAATTGAATAAGTACTTGAATTCTAAAAATTAATCAGTTAGACTGATTATATACTTAACTGATTATATACCGAGGTGATTATTTATTTGGAAAAATGGAATCAATCTTATGGATTTTTACTTGGAAAAGTTCTTCAGCAAATGGAAGCTAAGTTTGCTGAGGGACTAGCTCCTTATAAGATTAATGCTAGACAATATGGAGTCCTTTTATTTATTAGCGGAAACCCTTATTCTTCACAAAAGGATATTTCCGAAAATCTACAAATTGATCGGACGACTATGGTAAGCCATATTGATCACCTAGAAGCTTTAGGATTTGTAGAGAGAACAAGGAATCCAAATGACAGAAGATCCTATAGTCTTTTAATAACATCAAAAGGGACTCAAGTATTAGATTCACGTTGGGAATTTCTAATTGAAACGGAATTAGAAGTACTTACCCCTTTAAGCAATCACGAAAAACAATTACTGAAGGAGTTTCTTGTGAAAATTTGGTGTACACTTTAAAACTGGAGGAAACCTATTTATGAATGCACTTGATTATTTTAATGCACGTTTGGAAGCAACCGTTAGTCCTATGGATTATTTAAGATTGGCACAAGTCGAACCAGAAAGATACTTTTTAATTGATGTAAGAAACGGTCCTGAGCATGTAAGAAGTTTAACAATTAAGGATGCTTATATTATTCCTCAACAAGAGCTACAAGAACGCTTACATGAAATCCCGAAAGATAAGGAAATTATTGTATACTGTTGGGATGTCTGGTGTAACACAGCAGCTAAGGTAGCAGCTTTTTTGTTAGAACGTGGCTATAAAGTAAAAGAGTTGACTGGTGGAATAGCCGCTTGGAAAGAGATGGATTTTCCTGTCTCGAATTCTCTAAATGTTAATCCATCTGATAACTGTGGATGCTAACTCTCATGCAGAATAAAAAACGGTTTTGGATTGGTGTTGCTTCACGTGATCATGTTTTAAATGCAGTTCAAGGTGGATTTGCTCAGCTTTGTCATGGCAAACATGCGCCTTTAAGAAAAATGAGCACGGGTGATTGGATTATTTATTACTCTCCTAAGGTTAATTTCAGAGAAAGTGCTCCTCATCAAAAATTTACTGCTATTGGAAAAATTATTGATGAGGATGTTTATCAGGTGAATATAGGGAATAATTTTGTACCTTACCGAAGAAATATTGATTTTATTCCTAGCATTGAAACACCCATTAAGCCACTAATTTCCAAACTGTCATTTATTAAAAGTGCAAAACACTGGGGTTATCCCTTTCGATATGGTCATATAGAGATAAGCGAAAAAGATTTTAACCTAATAGCAGAAAAAATGGTTAATAAAAAAGGAGATTAGAACATTCGAGGCCACTGAAAAACTTACGTTTTTTAATTTTATTTCAAGATCGTAAACGAAAAAGGCGACTATCCGTTCATTTTTTGGACGGATAGTCGCCTTTCTTTATAGACTTTTTCACTTTA
>NZ_JBQENT010000085.1:0-6287 GCF_052044855.1 Metabacillus sp. 22489 | reverse complement strand
ATGGTGGACGCATCCAGCAATGGGCTATGGTCATGAATCAACTATTAGTTCATGACCACCTAAAGGAACGTGTGAAGAAATATCTAGAATAACTTACACACTTTTCTTGACAAGCCCTATTAATGCTGATTCTTTTCCAGGCAGTGGACCTCCTCACATTCAAACATATTGGTTAGAATGTAAAAACTGCTACCATTCATGGGACACTGGGGATTTAGTCCATGACTATTAAACTCTTATGTAGCTACCTTACACTTAAATTTAAGGGAGAGAGGTTAATAGGCTTAATCATTTAAAAAAATAAATAATGGAATAAGGCAGCCTTTGCTGCCTTTTTATTTCACTTATGTTTAGTTTAAAGTTAAGTTTAAACCTTATTTATACAGTAGTATGCAAAAAAGACCTTAATTGTAGATTCTTTTGCTTCTTATTACCGTTTTCTAGAGTTGATTAAAAATTGGGAATTTCTTTTTTGTAAATAATCTAAAGTTTAATATTGCTATCTCGAGTTGATTCAATAATTGAATTACGTATAGAGAGTTGTTTAGATTTTTCCCATGTTAAATCAACTACAGTATCTTCATCAATCTCTAATTCCATTAGTAGATAAAACTCCATCATCATTCTTAACAAAGCTATTAATTGATACAATTCTTCACCTTTTACTGATTTTTTCAATAATGCTTCATCAAAATGAGTATTGTAATTTCTAGTATTTTTAATATCTCTAATTATTTCAAGTTTTTCTTTATCCCTTAAACTAAATAGATAGTGGTATTTACCCTCATTATGTAACGATCCATTTTTACTTTTAGGAGATAGTAATTCCTCAAGACGTTCGTGTAAACTAGGTTCATTAGAAAATGCTAATTTTCCTTTGACCCATTTCTGATGTTCCTCAGGTACATTAGCAATAATACTATCAAGTTTTTTCGAGTATTCTCCTTTGGGTAGGACTTGATTTTTTCTAGTTAACCTATGGTATGCCTCAAGAGCTTGAACTAAATTTAGAAAATACCGTTCAAGCGATGTTCTATGATAATTTAATGATAAGTATAGCTCTATTACTGGTTTCAATTTTTCATTTTTATCAAACCAGTTCTTCATACAGAGATTAAAACCATTCTTTATTTGATCTAGATTAATATAGTAATCATAACTTTTTAACTTTTCAACTCTTCCTATGTGCTCAAATTCAATGGCCTTACCATATATTTGTATAATTGGTTCATAATCCTTTGATTCAGTATAATATGGTTTTGCAGAAATATACTTAATATAAGTTCCTGTATTAGTGCAAAGAGCAATAAAATCTCTAACTTGGTTTATAAGATTATGCACCCTTTTTAAACTTGTAGGGTTAACGAATTTCAATGTTAATTGAGTATCGGTATTAATCTTTAAGGAACCTGAAAATTCATAATTATGATCAGGCAACGTAATATAGCTAATTATTAATTCGAATTCATTATTTTTATGTGTTATATCTTCTACCTTTTTAGTAGTTATTACATACTCCGATGATTCATTCAACTTTATATCTAATGCTTCCTGGAAAGACCACTTATTTAAATTGGTAACACTAAAATAAACTTCCTTAACCTTAATCTCTTCTTCAGTCGTAAAGATTTCTCCTTCTAAGAAATAACTACAATTAACATGATATATATACTTTGATTTATAATCATGAATAAAAGATGTTGATTTTGATCCTTGAATACTACATCCATACAAAGTATAAGCATTTCCATGATATGTTTTACCATATACAACATCAGTATTATAAGGGATTGATAATAATTCATCACTATAAAGTTCTAGTTCAAATTCATTGGTATCGCAATTTACTTTTAGTATCCCATTTAAATTCAATTCAGTTCCGCCAACATACCAATTTCCAAATTGTAATCCATCTTTATTAGACAATTATTATACCCCCATCTTTATAACCAGTATCAGTTTATATTTTGTTTACTTTTTTGGCGTTATTGTTTTTAACAAAAGAATTTTGAATTTCCTTTATTAAAAATTTTTGGATATAAAACAGCTGAAAAATAGAGTAACGAGCTAGAGTATTTTATAGACCAATACCACTAGCAGCATTATCATCAAACAGACTAACCTTCTTTATATATCGCTGCAACGAATCACTTCTCTTGTGCCTCGTTTGTTTCATAATCTGATGTTCGGCTTTTCCTGCCTTCGCAGCAGTACTACAAAAACCACTTCTCAAACTATGGGCACCATATCGTTTTGGATCCAATCCTACCTTTTCACAACAATTCTTTACAATCAAACGAACAGATTGTGGAGTTAACCCACTCAAGATATTTCCATGCCGATCGATTCTTCTGAATAATGGACCTTCTAAAATGCCTGAAACACTCAACCAATCTTCTAAACTACGAACTGGACAAGTCAAAGGATTACTTCCGTAAGGGAGTGCGATGTCCTGCCCTTCTCCCTTTTGATCCGTTTTACTTCTATTTAAATGGAGAATCAATCCATCACGAGTTTTCGAAACGTCTTCCAACTTCAAGCTAACCAGTTCACTTCGTCTTAACGCACCAGCCCATCCCAAAACTAATAAAGCTCGGTTTCGAACACCAATTAAGGTATTCTGAGGAATGGCTTGAATCACTCGTCTTAAGTCATCGAGCCAAAGGGCATCTTTCCCTTCTTCTTTAATCCCGATTTTTCGCTGAAGTCCATCCCATACCCCTTTTACAAGAGCTGTTTTAGTGGGACTTGGGTACCCAGCTGTCTCATGACGTTGAGAGATGGCCGTCATCTTTCGTTTGATGGAGGAAGCTTTCATTGTTTTTCCTAAATACGTGATGTAGTAGACTATTGTTTCTGGATCAGCCGGAAGCTTTTGTAATCCGTTCTTCTCACACCATTCGGAAAATTGAGTCCAATCATTTCGATAGGCTCGTTTTGTATTTTCAGCTTTCGAATTGGCTAAGTGTTTTTTCGCTTCATCCTGAAGCTCCAATATTTCGTTTGAAAGGAATTTTTCTTCCTGGATTTTCAGTTCCAAATTCATGGTTTTTTCTTCCTTTCTATGTATTGATAACGTGGGTTATGAATAATTAGAATGGTATAAATCAAAATGTGAAATTATCCAATTTCTAGTCATGACATTGTTAATCTTATACAAATTTATTTAAGTATCTTATATGGAAGTAAACCAAAAATAAAAAGCATGCTAAACATGCTCTATAAAAATTATGTCTTATTTAACTCGTTCGTCGGGTATTCGGATACCTCTCTAATACCGAGTAAAATTGTGATATAAATATTTAAGTAAAGATAAAGATTAGCCCTCACTTTTTCAAAGAGGGAGCTTAGGTAAGATCTTTTGTATAAAAAGTCTACTTTATTTTAACAATATTTTGAAAGTTATTCCACCAATTATTTTACACATCCAAAAGTAGCTTGTCACTTAACACTGTTATTTTTATACAAGTCTGATTGAGCATCTTCGAATTCATTTAAATCTATATATTAATCTGTCCCAATAGAGTGTACTCTAATTGAACGTGAAAATAAAAAGCATGTATGTCTCTTGCATTGTCAATTTAGGAATTATTTTCCATACGTTTAGGAGATATTTTTCACTTACAACTAAATTCTTAGCTAATTCCAATATAAAAGCATGTTTTGAAATTAAATCAAAACATGCTCTAAAAAATAACTCTTATTCAACTAAAGCACCCTTAGTTTAAGTACATTTCTTCACAAACTACTAACTAATCGACAAGAAAAAGAAGGTGACTTTTATAAGTCATCGTCCCGATATTATTAATTATTCAATGCCCTCGTAAATTTCCACTAGTGAACCATCGGGGTCCCTAAAATGAGCTACTTTAATCCCCCATCCTTGTTGTATAGTGGGCTTTGTTATGAATTTAATCTTTTCTTTTAATTCCTCATATTTCTCTTCAACATTATTGACCTTGAAAATTAATGCAACTTTATCAAAGTTATGAGCATTTGAGACACTCTCTGCACCTATTGCTTCAATCATTTTTTCCCTTTCAAACAGCCCTAAAGTACACCCATTAAATTTAAATTCAGCATATAAAGAATCTTCATCTCCCCAAGAAACCTCAAAACCTAAAACATCTCTGTAAAACAAAAAACATTCCCTATAGTTATCTACTAATAAACGTGTATGTGTTAGTTCCAAAACTTGTCCCTCCAATTCATTCTTTACTTAGCGAATATTTTTTCAAATTTCTTTATCGACTCATTACTGCATACATTTGAAAAAAAGGAAATAAGATATTCTTTGGAACCTTCTTTGTCTGTATTGATACTGTCAATTCCATTTCTATTTGTCCAAGAATCATACGTCTCAAAGGCTGTACTACTCCACCCATTCTTTTCACCATTTTCATTCCTTTTCTCCTGTATACCTGAAATTACAATGTCCATTGTTCCTTGTAATTCAAGTAAAGCATTCTCAAATATTCTTTTTTTTCAGTATCCTTTAGTCCTGCTTTTATTCTTAAAGATCGTGTATCTATTTCTTCTTCTTGGCTAATTATTTTGTATAAATTAAATGCTTCAGTTGAAATGTTTCCATTATAATATCGTTCCTCAACCGACTCAGTATAACCTATAACTCTTTTTACATATGGAAGAAGTTGTCGAGAAACCAATATAGACTTTTTCTTAATGAATTTTCCATAACCCGCAACACCGTCAGTTGAAAATTTTGTCCTCCAAATCCAAGGGTCAAATTCGGTTTCAGAATGCCAATACTCAGGTAAAGTAATGGTATTTAAAGAAGGGAATTCAGGTATTAAAGGAGCAAGAGGAAGTATTCCAATCTTTTCTATCACATCTACAGCTTCAGCATATGTTTTTATTTTATTGTCCATCAAGTTTTCTCCCTTTTAAAATTTAATATATACATTAATTCTATATTGTTACAAAATTTTCCTTCTCTAACTAACCTGCCCCTTTAGTGCAATAAGAAAATGCGATACCTCTTTTTTGAAGTATCGCACCCATTAGTGGAATAAAAAATTCTATTTTAACGCCTTATCTTTCAGTTTCGTAGTCATTAAGGATTTCCTTTATAATATTAAATGATCCATCTGCGATATTTTTGTTAGATTGTTTATTATAATCGTAGGTTATTAAAGCCTTCCATAAAGCCCAACCCCTTGCTCTATTCCAAGTTTCTTCATCGAAATTTAATGCATTCTTAAATGTCTTTCTGCTACTATCATCAAAAAAAGTCCACGCCATTGCAGCGTCACAAGAAGGGTCTCCTACACCCAATATTCCAAAATCAATAACCGCACACAATTTTCCATTTTTAATTAATATATTTCCTGGTGCTATGTCACCATGGACCCAAACTGGTTCACCAGCCCATTTTGAAGCTAATGCCAATTCCCAAATCTCATTCAATAAGTGTTTATTAAAGGTATCTATATTATTATTAATGGCTTCTCTACACTCACTATCATATACAACAATATCCCCGCCTCTATAAAAATTATGTTCCCCAGCTAAGGGACCTCCACTGGCATCAATTGATTGTAATTCAACTAAAAATTTACCCAAATCATTTGCAAATTGATTAATATCATCTATATTTTCTAAAGTTAATGTCTCTCCATCCAACCATTTGTTAACAGACCAAGGATATGGGTAATTCTCACCTGGTTCTCCTTTAGCTAATGGTTCAGATATTGGTGTAGAAAGATGCCTTGCTAAGAATGGCAACCATTTTTGTTCTTTTTCAACTTGGGGTACATAGGCTTTATCACTTGGCAACCTAACGCTCATACTTTTGCCTAAGTGAAAAGTTCTATTATCATTACCCCCTATTTTAACAGGCTTGATTTCCAAATTAGACCACTTTGGAAATTGTTTATTTATTAACTTCGAAACTAAATCTACGTCGATTTTTATCATTTAATTTCTCCCTATAATTTTATTTATTCATCACCCAAAACCCAGTTACAGTTACAAATTTATTTGATGATCGAATCCTCAACAACCCTTTTAATTTGATTAAGTTTTTACTTCTCCATGAATGTTTAAAATTCCTTCATTCACTAACTCCCTCAATAAACAAACACTTATCTCTTCAATACGCAGTTTCTCTCAATATTTCTACATAACTTGTTTAGTCTAATAGATTTGGTTAGTAAGAAAAGAGCCCAATCAAGCAGATTAGGAGAAAAATGAGCGCAAGAAACTAGCCAACCTTCGGTAATTTTTTAAAAGTTGGAAGATTAGGTATGTACGCACCAATGGATGTC
>NZ_JBQENT010000084.1:0-7094 GCF_052044855.1 Metabacillus sp. 22489 | reverse complement strand
ATGCTCATATTTTGGTTGGGGAACCAAAAATATTTTAGCACCACGGAAGAGTTTTTTTAATACCACGCTGAAAGCTTTTTGGAACCCTAGGCCTAGCCTAGGGTTTTCTTTTTCACAATAAAAGATGATATCTCCAACGCTAAGGAGATATCATCTTAATCTTTATATCTTTAAAGGTCGTAATTCATTTGATTTGGGTACCTTTTTACTATCCTGGCCCTTACAAAAAAAGGCTACTGTTCTTTTTGAACGATCGCGCTCCTTTACTTCTTTTAAGATGAAACTACTATTAGCTAGTTTCGTAATATAAGGTTAGCCAGATTTTTCTGGTTGACCTTTTTGCTTATGGTCTTATTATTACGGTAGTCGGGGTAGAACGTCGCACCCGTGGAACTCGATTCCGTCAACTAAACTGTTCACCCCCTACTTGTATAAACATGTTTCAGGCTGGTTGGGACCATGATCCCGTTTAACAAGCGAACCTATGACATTACAAGGAGCTTTAGGGGTTACCGACTAATTTGTATTTCTAGAAGGAGGAGAAAATTAATGAATCCAGTGATTGGTCAGGATGTATCAAAAGGAGAAAGTCAGGTTCAAGCGTTTTTAGGTAAAGGTAAACCATATCGTAAGAGCTGTAGTATTACTCATGATCTTAAGGGACTAGGATGTTTATTAGAGTTCCTTCAAGATGTAGCGAGGGCTTCTGGTGGTTATCAACCTTCGGTTGTTTTAGAATCAACTGGTCATTATCATATTCCTGTTATTCAGTTTCTAGATGAACAAAATTACGTTTATATTATCGTCAATCCTCTTATCTCGCATAGAGCCAAGAGCTCAAGCCTGCGAAAGGTAAAAACAGATGAAATTGATGCTTATCACCTTTGTGAACTGTTTTATTAAGAGGAACTAGAGCCATATAAGAAGCGTGGTGTTCAACTATTAAACCTTCGTAATCTGACAAGACAACAAGAGAGTATTGCGGAAATATCAGCTAAAACTAAGATACAGCTTCATTCTTTAATTGATCAGGTTTTTCCTGAGTATCGAGGTGTATTTGGAAGCCTATATTCGAAAGTTTCATTGCTTACTTTACTAGAGTTCCCTACTTCTAAGGCTGTATTAAGTGTGAGTGAAAAAGAGTTAACGGATAAAATATCTTCATTATGTATGAGTCGTTCGGAGTCATGGGCAAAGGAAAAGGCACAGAAGTTAAGAGCAGCAGCCATTCGTGATCCTTTTCAAAACAATCTCTACGATAGTCATATTTTTAACCTTGAAATCTTGGTTAAGATTGTTCTTCAATACCAAGAGCATCTATCCATTATTGCGGATGAAATAGATGCCCTCGCTAGTGAAATTGAAGAATATGAAATCCTTCAATCTATCCCTGGAATCGGAGAAAAAATCGCTGCAACGATTATTTCTGAAATCGGAGAGATAGATCGGTTTAATGGTGCCAAGAAGTTGCATTCGCTGGAATAGATCCTAGTGTGTACTCTTCAGGAAAGTTTACTGCATCGGTAAACCGTATAACCAAACGGGGCTCGTGTAGGCTTCGCCACGCTCTGTATATGGCTGTTCAAAGTGGTATTCGGGATTCCCGTAAAAAGAAAACGACTGATGAGGTCATTCCACGCAATAGAAGACTACGAGAGTTTTACGATAAGAAACGAGAAGAAGGAAAACCCTTTAGAGTAGCGATTATTGCATGTGTAAACAAACTTTTACTTGGATTTACGCCTTACTAAAAAGCAGAACTTCTTTCCAAGATATAGCATAGGAACTATATCTAACTAAATACAACAAAACCTTCCAGCAAGAGAATTTAGGAAGGTTATTTGGCATGAACATTTTTAGTATATCATGAGGTTAATAAACTTTTTATTGAAAAATGTTGACAAACTATTAGCTGGTTTAGTTAATCCAGTTACTTTTTATTTTATATCTACTTTATTGATTGTTTCTACGCCTATATCTAATAGGTATAAAATATCTTTTTCTAAGGATATGGCATCAAAGTCCTTTTTTGCCTTAGTTCCTAATGATCTGATTGAATCAATAATATTTTTTGCTAATAATAATCTCTTTATATTGTAATCACCACTAACAAATTTCTCGAAGTTTATTCGAAGCCTGTAACCTGCATCTTTTTCTTTTTTCTTAAATAGTTTTCTTTCTTTAAAAAAGCCTGATTCCTCATACTCAGGAGAGAGATTTACGACAATTGGAGTTATTCCAATACTTTGTAATTCACTACCATAGTTTTTATCCTTAAGGCTTTCTAGTTTAGCTTCAAATTCATTTCTAATCTCTCTAAATTGTTCGGCTACCTCCATGTCGGTCTCCCCACTTAGAAATATTTCCATTTTAGTCACCCCATTATGCTTCTAAAATATATAATTTGATTTCCAGCCTTTCATATCACTTATATTTTTTGAAAATTTAAGTGGATTTAAAAAATCCTTTTGCCTCTATCCTACCCTTAAAAGGGTTAATAAACAAAAACAGTCCAAGATACGCTTGGCTTGAATAAGATCCTGCATATAATGGACTTTTTAAAATGTATTGTTATGGAAAAAACGCATCCTTTACTTTAAGTACATTTATTCACAAACTAAAACACTGACCCATTGTACGGATGTAATAAGGAAGATTGTTTCCATAACATAAAATAATATAGATAAAAGTACCAGCAACTAACAAACTTTTGGATAAACACTCACTTGATAAAATCATATTTTATTCTTCTTTTAACCAAAATAAATACTATTTTAGCGATGGCTAAACAAATTACTTGGCATCCTAAGAACCTCAAATTTCCAAAGCTAAGAAAGTCTTACCGCTCCTTAAGGCAGAATTAAGTGTCTCTCCATTAAAAATAAACGGGTAATAACTGACAAGAAACCAACCTCTTAAACTAGACACAATAATGGTTTAACGCTGTCCATTATGATGTATTGGTTCTACGATCCTTCTATCCATATTCTGTATAAAATAATTTTTTTAACAGACACTATAAAAAACGTTGGAGGAAATGTTAAGAATGACAGAGCGTAATAATAATGAGAGCTTGCCAGGTTATGAAAAAATTAAATCGATTCTTAATGAATCACCCGACTTGAATTGTCGAAAGATTGAAGCTGGACAAGTGGGGATTCATATTATTTTCATGAAGAATTTAATTAAGCCAGAGATTCTAAATGAATATGTCATTAAATACATTGAACAACTTTCTGTAGAATACTTACATTACACCTATTTAATGAAAAACATTCCTATAGAAGAAATAATGGTAAATATAGAGGAACAAGAAGTTATCTCTTCCCTATTAAATGGATTTGCTTATATTTATTTCTTAGAAGAGAAAAAGGGATTCATGGTGAACTGCGCAAATCCCATTGAACGCTCTATTGAGAAAGCAGAAACAGAATCGTTAGTATATGGACCTAAAATTTCGTTCACTGAATCATTAACTTCTAACGTTAAGATAATCAGACAAAATCTAAATGATTATAATTTGTGCACGGATGAAATAAAGATTGGGGAACGCGTTCAAAAGCAAGTAAGAATTGTATATATAAAAGATATTGCGAACGATGACACTCTTCAGACACTTAAGGAAAGGATTAAACAATTAAAAACGGATAATATAAGTGACAGTGCCGTTTTGGCTCAATGCCTAGAAGATAATCATTACTCTTTCTTTCCACAATTTATATTAACAGAGCTGCCCGATCGATTCATCTACTCGATTATAAACGGGCGAATTGGTGTTTTTATAGATGGTAGCCCAGTAGGGATTATAGGTCCTGCTAATTTTTTCTCATTTTTCGAATCAACAGAAGATATCTATTTGAGATGGTCTTTAAGTACATTTATTCGTTTTATCCGATTTTTTGCTATGGTAGGTTCTATTTTTTTAACAGCCATTTATGTGGCTGCCATGACTTATCATTTTGAACTCATACCATCTAAATTGTTATTTATCATTGGACAATCACGTTCACAAGTTCCTTTTCCGCCCTTATTAGAAGCACTCTTACTAGAATTGTTAATTGAGTTACTTAGAGAAGCTGGTGCCCGCCTTCCTTCAAAAGTAGGACAAACAATGGGAATTGTAGGAGGTATTGTCATTGGCCAAGCAACGGTTGAGGCAGGATTAACTAGCAATATTTTAATTATCATTGTTGCATTTAGTGCATTAGGGGCATTTTCGGCTCCTATTTATGAAATGGGCACTGCTGTCAGAATTGCTAGATTTCCAATCATTATTTTAGCAGGTGTTTGGGGGTTAAATGGAATCATTTTTGGTATATGTATTCTAATGGTTCACTTGTTAAAATTAACTTCTTTAAATAAACCTTATCTTGCACCTCTATATCCGCTAAGAATGAAAGATTTGCAATATTTTTTAATACGTCTCCCCCACCATTTTTATATGAGGCGACCGTTAGTAAATCGACCAAAAGACTCCATTCGCCTAAAGGAGCGATTAAGAAATATAACAGATTTAGATGAATTTTGAGGTGCAAAATGAAATCAAATATACGATTTGTTAACGCCTTTATGGCGTTTTATATCATACACACTTCGCAAATTGGTATGGGAATTCTTGGAGTTCCAAGAATTGTGTATCTAGAATCAAAAAAAGATGCTTGGATATCCATTTTACTATCTGGTTTATTCGTTAGCTTGATTACATGGTTAATGATTTCTATCCTAAAAAAAAATGAAGGTGGTACTCTTTTTGAAATTCATGAACATATATTCGGACGCTTGATTGGTAGTATTTTTAACTTCCTTATTGTCATTTACTTTATTGCCGTCCATTATTCGATTACCATTAGTTATGTCGAGTTGTCACTAACATGGGGATATGAAGGTGTCTATGAATGGGTCGGGGTATTGGCTTTATTAATATTAACCATTTATGCTGTATCCGGCGGATTTAGAGTAGTGACCGGTGTTTGCTTCTTATCCTTTTTATTGACTATATGGCTGCTATTTGTTGTGTACCAACCACTTCAAACCATAAACCTAACTAGGATTTTACCTATTATGACGACAACTCCTTCAGAAATTATGAAAGGAGTTGTCAAGAGCAGTTATACAATGTTAGGTTTCGAGACGTTATTTTTTATTTTTCCATTTATAAAGGAGAAAAATAAACTACAGCTGTTTAGTCAAATAGCAGTCTGGTTTACGACCATTCTTGTTTTAATAACAACTGTTGTTTCTATTTTATTTTTTAGCGCGAAAGAATTAGAGAAGAATGTATGGCCTGTTGTCAGCATGATTAGCACGGTCCATTTTCCATTTATTGAGCGCTTTGAATTTGTTGCGGTTCCATTATGGATTTTAGTTATTTTTCCAAACCTATGTATCACTCTGTATATTTCTTCCATGGGTATTAAACAGATTTTTCATATAAAACAGAAATATGGAATATGGCTCATCTCCATTATCCCTTTTATCTGCAGTTTTTTAATTACTAAAAGAGTAGATAATAATTATTTTTTTGATCAAATTGGCAAAATTGGATTTTTTCTGTGGTTTATCTATCCGATTTTCTTGTATGGAATAACCATTATAAAATCAAAAATCAATACTCGTTCCAGACGGAGGTGAAAGAATGAAAAAAATTGTTATTCTGCTGTGTTCTCTTCTTTGTACTGCATGTATGGCCCCTGAAAAAATAATAGAAATGCAAGGAATTTCAACGATTATTGGTTTTGACTTGCTTGATGACAATACATACAAAGGCACTATCAGTTTGTTACAATTTGACCGAAAAGAAGAAAAGACAAGTGTAACCCTTTCTGCCGACGGAACGACTAATAAACAAATCAGACAAAAACTAGAGGAACAGACAAGCCATGATATTACGTCTGGTCAATTAAGGACCATACTGTTTAATAAAAATATGGCAGAAACAGTAGGAATTTCTTCTTTTCTGGATACTATGCAACGAGATAGCAGTATCAGTGATTTAATCTTTTTGGCCATTACTGATAATGCTGAGGAGACGATTAAAAATAAAAACTATGAAGAATATCCCGAAATGGGATCCTATATCTATCAACTATTGGATAAACACGAAAAGAAAGAAATGTTAGTCAACTCCAACTTACATGATTTTATAACCACACTATATGAAATTGGTATCGATCCTACCCTACCCATGATAAAAAATGCAAATGGGGTAGCACCTTCTATAGATGGTGTTGCATTATTCAAAGAAGATAAAATTGTTGGATCTATTTCGTTGATAAACACCCTTTACATAAAATTATTCACAAATAATAAGGCATTTTTAGGGGATATAACTGTAGAGATTGCTGCTGAAGAACTAGAGAAAAGAGGTATGGCCGAACTCAACCTTCCTAAAAGTGATATTTATAAGATTACACTTCATCCAATAAAGTACAAAGGAAACATTGAAATAAAGAACGAAGAATTGGTTCATTTAAATGCAATGATTTCCGTTTCAACATTAGAATTACAACCATCTACTTCTGTGAAAAATAAAGATTCACTAAACAAAATGGAGCAACTAATTGGAGAAGCCCTAAACAAAGAATTTGGATATATACTTGAGGAATTAAAAAATTTAAATACGGATCCCATTGGCATCGGAAGAAAAATAAGAAGTGTTAGAAAATATTCCTATTTAACTGAGGAAGATTTAAGACAAAAATATTCAGCACTAAAGATAAAACCAAATATAAAGGTGGAAATTAAGCGAACTGGAACAGTTGATTAACATATTTTTAGGAACAAAAGCGCTAACACCGACTTAACACGACCCAAGTGTTGATGAACTGCACCCCGTCAAGTAGACAGTAGAAATAATAAAAATGATTTAAGCGGCTTTAGCTCTATATTCCATAGGGCTAAGGCCGTTTAGTCGTTTTTGGTATCTATAGTGATTATAAAAATGTATGTATTCATTTATCGCTAAAGTTAGTTCTTCAGGGAGTGTAATATTAACTGTGTAAGTAAGGAATGCGTACGGTTCCTTACTCACACAGTTTTTTATTTGATAGAATAATAAGTATAAAGCTAAAGGAGTGGTTTCAGTGGGGAAATTG
>NZ_JBQENT010000083.1:0-7654 GCF_052044855.1 Metabacillus sp. 22489 | reverse complement strand
GAAAAATGTGGGGGTGAAATGTATCCTGAGTATTATAAAGGGGTACATGGCATAGAGTACAAATTATCGGATATTCTCTAACCATGAAAAGGACCGGGCTATGCCCGGTTTTTCTTATTCCGACCGACTTTAGTTGTTGAATCGATAGAGGTTAATGTTTTATAGAAAAAAACTTATTAAGAAACATGCACTAGAAAAAATATAAATCATATATAGGTGATATCCCGTTTGATGCTTAAGGAGGATATGATGATACCTATGTTACCTAGTGAAAAATATTTCGGTAATTTTGAACTGGTTTATCCATTTTATGGGGCTATGCCTACAGGTGTTACTGTTTCAGAAACCGGTCGTATTTTCATTTGCTTCCCGAAATGGGGAGACGATGTTAAATTTACGGTGGCGGAAATTGTTGAGGATAAATTGCAGCCTTATCCTAATTTACAAACCAATTTGGTTAACCCCGAGAATTTTACAAGGACTTTTATCAGTGTCCAAAGTGTAGTTGCTGATGGAAGGGGAACACTTTGGGTATTAGATACAGCTGCACCCAATTTTTCTGAACCTATTAAAGGGGGGGCAAAATTAGTCGCTGTTGATCTAGAAACGAATACAATAAGAAAAGTATATACCTTTACAGAAGATGTTGTCCTGCCTACAACTTATTTGAATGATGTCCGTTTTGATTTTCGTGTTGGAAAAGCAGGGTATGCTTATATAACGGATTCTTCTTCAACAGGACCAGGAGCTATAATCGTCGTAGATTTAGCAGATGGAAACGCCTTCAGACGGTTAAATGGGGCAAATTCAACTTCACCCGATCCCTATTTTATACCGAAAGTAGAAGGAAAAGTATTAATGAATCGAAATAAAGATGGCAGTACTTCTCCATTTAGACTGGCTTCTGACGGTATTGCGATTTCGCCTGATGGAAGGGTATTATTTTTTTGTCCACTAACCAGTCGTCATCTGTTCTCGATCACAACAGAAGCCCTGAGAGACAGAAGCATACCGGACATGGAATTACCTTATCATGTGGAGTATTGGGGAGAAAAAGGTGCATCTGATGGAATGATCACTGATGCAAAGGGAACTGTTTATGCTGGAGATTATGAACACAACTGTATCCGCAAGATATTGCCAAATGGCACAATGGAAACGATCATACATGACCCGAGAATGTTGTGGCCGGATACTTTTTCAATTGGTCCGGATCAATATTTGTATGTCATTGTGAACCAATTACATCGACAGCCTAGATTTCATTATGGAAAAGACTTACGACAGAAACCTTATAGTTTACTTCGTATCAAAATTGATGAATTTCCTGCTCCGACCTTTTGATAATAAATAAACTTAAAATTAGGAACAGTTTATTTGGTAAATGTTAAACTGTTCCTGGAAATTTTTATAATGTTGGTAAGTTCAATTCTGTATTTATATTTCGGACTTACGATATATCTGGTTGAACATTTTTTTTGTACATGAAAAAAGGACCGCAGCAGCCATCATCCCCAGCTACACAAATTAATGAATTCCTCCCATTTATGAATTTTACCGATTATAAAAAACCTTAAAGAATGTTTCCTCCTATTTTTGGAACAATACAATTGATTGTATTAACGAATAAGGAGGTTAAGTAGAAATGGATAATCAAAAATTAGCCGATCATGAATCATTGGATTTGCATGAAGTTATTAATTTCAAAACCCTTTGCTTAGCGAAATCAAAACTAATGCAAGGATTGGTATTTGATCAAGATTTGAGAGCGTTAATGCAAAAAGATGTTGAACAATCCATCGAAGCGTTTGGGGAATTACAGGCAATTTATCAACGTGCACCTTTTGAAGCTCCTGTTCCTCAAAACCGTCCAACGCCAATAGTCAATTGAAAAGGAGGCAAATTCATTGAACCATGACTATTTAGACCCTATAAACTCACTGCACGTACCAGAGCTGGCAGATACCACATTTGCGATGGATTTACTTCTTCGTGCCAAAGAAGGCGTGCGCAATATTGCTGTCGCATTAACGGAGTCCGCATCACCTGATGTTAGAACGGTCTTACGAAACCAGTTAATGCAAGGGATTGCCATGTACCAAGAAATTACAGAACTAATGATTAATAAAAAATGGTTCCATCCATACGAACTAAGTGAACAGTATAAACTAGATCAACTTTCAGCCAACAATACCTTGATGATTGGCAAAATGAATCTATTTCCTGTTGAGACCAATAGAAAAGGTATGTTTGACCGGACACCTGATGAACACTAACACTGGAGGCTGTGACCAATGAAGGCAGTAACATATCAAGGTATTAAAAATGTTGTAGTGAAAGAAGTTCCAGATCCAAAGATTGAAAAACCAGATGACATGATTATCAAAGTAACGAGTACAGCTATATGCGGGTCTGATTTACATTTAATTCACGGCATGATTCCTAACCTGCAAGAAAACTATGTTATTGGTCATGAACCAATGGGAATCGTCGAAGAAGTTGGTCCAGGCGTGACCAAACTAAAAAAGGGAGATCGTGTCATTATTCCTTTTAATATAGCATGCGGTGAATGCCATTACTGTAAAAATCATTTGGAAAGCCAATGTGATAATTCAAATGATAATGGTGATATGGGTGCCTATTTTGGATATTCTGGTACGACGGGGGGCTATCCAGGTGGGCAAGCTGAATATTTAAGAGTGCCATTTGCCAACTTTACTCATTTCAAAATTCCAGAGACTTGTGAAGAACCAGATGAAAAGTTAGCAGTTATTGCCGATGCGATGACTACTGGTTTTTGGAGTGTTGACAATGCAGGCGTAAAGGATGGAGATACCGTTATTGTTCCTTTAGCAAAAGGTTTTATAGCTAATTAGGGGTACAGTCAGGAAAATGCGGTTACAACTTTAAGATTTTTGATACAAGTCTTGTGAGACGCTGTGAAAGTTATTTTTATTGGAATGAATCTGTGTATCAATAGCCTTTACTCTATTGAGATTGTGAAGTGATACACTTAAAGTTACAGGCGGAATAACTGAATAAATCATTTTAGTTCTTAGGAAACTAAAATGAGGTGAAAATTATGAAAAAATTCGCAGTTATGCTTATGGTAGGAATACTTTTAGCTAACACAACAGTATATGCAAAAACGATAAATGAAGCTGATACGGAATTATGTGAAACTCTAAAATATGCACTTATAAGTAGTCTAAGAAAACCAGTAGATAGAGCAATCGTTGAAATTTATAAAGATGATAAAAATGCACCTGAGGGTCTTACTTGGGCTTCATATGACACAGAAATGCTTAAAATTAAGCAACTGTATGGAGTTGGTGGAGGATATGAGATAACTCTAAAAGTATATCCTTATTATGATGCTCATATGAGTTATGGAATAGATAAAGTTGTTGTAGATACAACGGGTAAGTTAATAAGCTATAAGCATCTAAAAACATATCCTTGAATTTCAACTAACGGGGCATTAGCTTAATAAGCCAATTAATGTTGTTCGGATTCATTAAAATTACAGCTGGCTGCAGGAACAGATACCTGGACAAATTTATTTAAAAAGACGAACGTTTTTTGTTGGCCATAATTCCGGAAAAGCCTAAAAGCCGAACAAAGAAATACCTTGGACGCTGTCCAAACCTGTAAGGGGAACGCTTCCCCTTAACCCCATAAAAAAACACCCCCAACCCCCTCACTTTTTGAGGGGGCTCCCTCGCCGGTAGGCGTCAAACAAACGTGTTTGTTTGAATGCCAAGAGGGTTTTGGGTGTAGTGAACCTATCAACTCCTTAAATTCCTTCCACTCCGTTCCAGTCAGACATTTACCGTTGACAGGGGCGTTTTATTTGTCTCTCTAATGCATTTTAGGTGATTTACTTAGTTTAACTATTCATTTAGAAAAAACACCCCTTAGAATGGAAAATAGAAAGCCGTTTTTCTCAACGAATCAAAATATTATAGCCAACACGCCAAAGATACCAAAAATTATAAGTGCATCAATCTCACCATCTGTAAACCATCGGTCTTTTATTAGATATGAGTTATAGCTACCTTTAATTTTTATAATTTTTCTCGGTCTATCCGATCTTGATTGTAATTCCTCCTTGATTGGTAATTCTGGTTCGTTTGGCAGAAACCTCCCCTTCTCGTCTCGTGATCGATGACTCACATCCAATTGAATTTGTTTCTTTGGTGACTCTGATGATTGAATCAGTTTCAACAATTCCTTTAACTGATCTTGTTCGTGTATTGATAGCATTGACGTCCTTACCTCCCTCTTGTTTTGGTGGGTTTCTATCGAGCCAGTATCCATGTTGATCGGCATTCCATTTAGGTAGAGGAAGAAGGGCGTCAGCCTTTTTGTATTTTTTCAGTAGTGATTCAAAGTTTGGAGAAAAGGCAGCTGAAAATAATGCTGCCCTTATAATTTGATTACGATCTAGAGTAGTTGCATGGAATAGATCATCCACGTATTTCTTAAATTCATCTGCATAACGGACAGTAGGACGGTACACCATTACTTTGATTGCTCCTTAATCATTTCTTCCAGAAGCTGTTTCCCTTCCTCTGTGAGATAGACGTCCTTACCTTCAAGCAGTGAAATAGCCAATTCTATTGTCATTGTAATTCCTCCTTATGTAACGCCATTTCTTGACGTCCTGATACATGCTATTAAGTACTGTTTGTCCACTATTCCGATATTTTCTACAAAAATGTATGAAACTTCGAATTTTTGGACATGACTTGCACTAAATACGTAGTTTTTAGGAGGTAAATTCATGTTTGGATTAGGAAAGAAACGCTCTAAACTGGGAAAATGGTTAGATAAAAAAGGGGTTTCACAGCAATGGCTTGCGAATAATTCAAAGGTGAGCCGTTCTACTGTAAGTGAACTATGCAAAGATAATGCTGATCACGAGCCTACCCAAAGCACTATGAAGAAAATTTTAAAAGCAATACGGAAAATTGACCCTACTGTTAAGAGTGATGATTTTTGGGATATGTAGGAAATGCATTTAACCCTTTTAATCATAGTTATAATTTTTTCTTTAATTAAGGGTGATTGGAGAAATTGGAGAGAATACTATCCTACAATGCTATATACGTCTTTATCAACTTTTGTTTATGAGTTTATATCTCATAGTCATTATCATTTGTGGGAACTTCAAGAAGATTCCCATTTTAATCTTATGAATGTTCATTTTACGCACGATCTGATCATAAACACTCTGATAGCCTTTGTTTTTTTATCTAATTATCCTAATAACCTAAAAAAACAAATTATATATACAGTAAAGTGGATACTTATTTTTTCTGTATTGGAGTGGATAGGAGTTGGGTTAGGTACGATTACACACCATAACGGTTGGCATATGGGATGGTCAATATTATTTACTTCTGTAATGTTTCCAATGATAAGACTTCATTTTGTTAATCCCCTTTTAGCGTTAATTTTATCCGTATTCTGCACTTTGTTTTATTTGTTTGTGTTTGATTATTTGTAACAATTTTAGTAACAACCTTTATTTAGTGACAGAAAAGGATTGTATAAACTCCCAAAATAAGGAAATAGTAGTGGTGGACTAGTTATAAAAGGAGTATAAACATGTTTAAAAAATTTTTAGATTTACAAACCGACATATTAGTTTTATTGGGAATTTATTATGCTCTTCGCTTCATCATTACAAAGGAATTATACATACAAAGTGTGTTTGGAAACGAGGTAAATACTCTTTATTTACTCATACTAACAATTGGAGTAGTTGCAATAAATAGAGCAAAAGCAAAGGAGGAAGAGACTAGCGAAGAGATAAAATCAAAGTAACTGTGGTTAACCAAAAAACTCAATAATATCAACAGTTAACTAGGTTAACCTTGGTTAACTTTTTTTATTTCCTTGCGACCTATTTCCGAAATAAGTCTTAACTTGAAACTATATAGAATAAACACTTAAATGCTCCCATAGATTTTTATAAACCAAAAGTACAGGGGGTTATAGGGTGGTATGGAATAAAATTGATAAGATAAAAAAGGAACAAGAGAGAGAAAAATGGCACAGAGAATGGAATATGTTAGAGAAGTTTTTACAAACGTTCTTTTCACTATATCCGGTTGAAACGATAAAAGATCGTCTAATCAAAAGTGCTGAGAATAAATACGGTTTAGATGAATTTAGAACAGAGTACAGAACTAGTGGTGCACAATTGGATAAGGAGAAAGATGAATTTATTAAAATAACATATGAAGACGATAAACCAATTATCAATTTGTCTGTCGAATGCTTATTCTGCCTTCATAATAATAAAGAATACCTTTCTACAACGCCTACTTACAAAAGAATAAAAAAAGCAATGAAACGAGATTTCGATATTAAAACAGATGGTAGAACGGAATATGGGGATTTCACATTAAGCTTTTATAAGGTTTATAGGTATTAGTAGCACTCTCTTTTAGAGGGTGTTTTTTTTGTGTGGTGGTGGTTTTCATTTCTTATCAAAACAGTTAAAATATAAGACAATGAAGAAAAGAAGAAAACAACGTTGGAAGATTGGAGGTTTAGATATGGCAATTACTATCACAATGGGAATTCAAAAAGGTGGATGTGGTAAATCAACAACAACTGGGATTCTTGCGCATTTACTAAGCTGAGACGGTTATAAGGTGCTAGCGATTGATATGGACTCACAAGGTAATTTAACTGAATTACTGGCTGAAAAACCTTCTAATGATTTTCTAGGTAAATCTGTACTAGAAGCAATGCAACATAACAACGTAAGAGAATACATATATCCGATAAATGAAAAGTTAGACTTGCTCGCAGCAAATAACTTTCTTGCTACATTCCCTAGATGGATCTATACAGGTAAAACGTATCAAGGAGAGAGTATTCCCTTTAAAGGAAGTCCAAGTTTAATATTGGACAAAACCCTAGAACAAGTCAGTGACGAATATGATTTCATTGTAATAGATACACCACCTTCATTGAGTGAACAAACGACTAATGCATCAACATCAAGATTTGTGTTTAAACCGTCATTTGAAAAGACAATTACTGTTGGGTTTTGAACAATTTGATGTACAAATGGAAAATACAGCATTCGATTTCTTTTTGATTTGAACCATGTCCTATCTGTAGCTTTCAAAAAGTCAAAAGTGAGCGTTCCATTTTCTAGCTTTTGATAACCTGTTTTACCAGCATACTCATGTTTATTTTTAAGCTTAGCCACTATGTATTGAATCCCTAATAAGTGACACAGGTTTTCTTCTTTGAAACGCAGTTTAATCGATGGTCTATCGGTATCATCTAATTCAAAATGAAAAACTCTTCCACATAAATGTTCCTTGTAAAACTCTTGGAATAGTTGAAGGGAAACGTCTTTTATATTTGGTTTTTTCTGTATCGTAAGTAAATCTGTAACTGATAACATTTCTTAATTTCCCCTAAAACGAAAAATTGACCCTGGAAACATCATCTCCATTATTACACCCTAATAACAAGAAAATTGAAAGAAAAACCGTTGATAAAAGTTTCATCCACTTAAGATTCATCTTACCGCCGCCCTTTCGATTGTTGTAAATTCTAAATTATTTTCTAGGTTGGTTAACAACTAACCAACCTTTTGTCTCGCATAACTATTGTTGTTTTA
>NZ_JBQENT010000082.1:0-9295 GCF_052044855.1 Metabacillus sp. 22489 | reverse complement strand
CATGCGAACACCACCTAAGAGTTTATATATCTATTATAAATGAAAAGAGCGAAGGCTTCCTCATAATATCGAGGAAGCCTTCGCTTTATTAAAGATATAGAGACTTTTTCAGTGGCCTCGAAAATTCCACTGTTTTTTAATTTAACTTCTCAATTTTCGTTGGCTTCCAGCCTTTATTTTCCACCCAAGTAATATAAACCTTATATTTTGCAGATTTATCTTTAGGTGAAATAGTACCAACTGCATCATTGGGTGAACCGTTATTTCCTAAAAACCAAATAATCATCTCTGATTCAGGAATTCCCGTAGCATAGCTTAATGCTTTTGTCATTTCAGCCCAATCCTGTGAACCTTTCGTATAGTCTGCTGCATGCGGTTCTGATTGAGATGTACCAACAGGCTCCCAACTTGGGTTTTCAATCGTTTCAACAATTCCTGAACCAGGTTCTCCCTCAGTAATCGTAGCTTCTTCTAAAGGCTCAGACGTCAAAGCTTCGTCATTATTTACTTCAGATTCATTAGCTTCATCGCTATCCTCTTGCTCATTTTCAGATATTTCTTGCTCTTCATTACTTTGTTGTTTATCACTATCTACTGCGTCGTCACTTTTATTTTCCTCATTGGCAAGTTTAATATCCGGTTGTTCATTATATTTAGCAGTTTTCTGAGCATCATTTCCACCTAAAATTAGCTGTGAACCTATAAAAATAATAAGAACTACTACGATACCTATTAATGTATTTAAGACTATATTCGTTTTTCTTCGTTTATCTCTTTTTTCAAATCGAGAGTTTACATGATAATTACTCAATGTTCTACACTCCTTTGCCCTCTTACCTTCTGTCTTATTCTAGCATTTGATTGCCATTCTATCTAGTTGTTTCACTAATTTTTCAAACACTAATAACTACAAATAGGTGTTTTGGATTAGAAATCGAAACAATATTTATTCATCAAAGAATGAAATATATATGATTTATACTAATTTGAATGATAGTTCCAAAAAAACAGGAATAGTACCCTTTTAGGAAAAAAGTACTTTTTACTTATCTAGCTTTGAAATTTCATTCACTACATCATAAAACGCTGCATTGGTCCCTGCCTCAGCACTTGTTGTATCCATCTCAACTACAACAAGTGCATACTTAGGATTATTCGATGGAAAATATCCAGCAAACCACTTGTTATAGAGAGTTTCACCTTTCGCATTCTTTTTACCTGTTTGGGCAGTGCCTGATTTCCCTGATACTTCTAAAGGTGATGTTTGAAATCTTCTACCTGTACCCTCAGGATCAGTTACAACAAGACGCAATAGTTTTTGAAGACTTGATGCAGTGTAAGGTGAAATAGATTCTCCCTCAATAGAATTAGACGAAAAAGAGTACATATTGGTTCCATTTTTATATAATATATTTTCTACGATCCTAACCTGTTTTTTCTGTCCGCCACGTGCAATCGTAGACATCATATTCACAACTCCTAAAGGTGTTACTTTAACATCCTTTTGACCAATAGCCGTTTGGTCGATAGCTCTCTTAACTTTCTTATCAGCATCATTTCCCCAAACCCTTCCCGATTTTTCTTCCGGGAATTGCTTAAACTGAGGATAATGGAATACCTCACCTGTCCAACCTACGGGCCCAATTAACCCTAATTTAGTTGCAGTTTCCTCAATGGCTGAAGCATCCTTCTCCATTAATTCCTCTGCTAATGTTGTAAATGTATAATTACAGCTTTTTGCAAAGCTTCTTGCAAATGTTAGCATCCCATCATCCTGACCTCCATCGTTTTCCCCATATAAATTAAGATTACAATCATATTCCCTTGTTGCATCATCTAAACCATATTCAATTGCGGCTGCAGAAATGACAGTTTTAAATACTGAACCAGGAAAAATTGGCTGCAACATATAATTTGTTAGTGAATGATTATCAGAACGATTTAACTCTGGTTTACTTACCATAGCAAGTACATTATTAGTTTCTATATCTAATAAGACTAATCCTCCATTTTCCACCTTTTGTTTATTTAACACTTCTTCTGCCATTGTCTGAAGTTCTTTGTCTAAAGTTGTTTCAACAGTAACAGGATAAAATGGATTTGAATCTGCTATGTACTTTACATTTATCCCAAAAAGAGGGTTGCCGTCACCATCAACATGGTAAAGTAATTTCGTCTCGGCATCTGGTAATAAAAATTCATCGAAGGCTTTTTCTAACCCAGTAATACCTATTTGTGTTTTATAAGATAAATCCTTTTTATCTGGGTACTTTTTTCTAAGTAATTCTGCATTTTCTCCTGTAATTCCAATAATATGTTCTCCGATCGATTCTTCTAAAGGGGATTGCCTATAAATACCAAATAATCCAGGTATTTCTAATTGATTTATTTTTTCAAGCTCCTTGCTTGATAATCTAACACCTTCATTTGTAGAAAGAACGATTGGTTCGGATGCAGATGTTAGCATATTGTTTAACCTTGTACTTGGTACATTTACGATTTCTGCTATCTTTTCTACAGGCCAATCAATCTCCTTCAAAAAAGGAAATAGAACAAGCGATGGCTCTGCTTGATTTTTTAACGGTTCACCATTACGATCGACAAAACGACCTCGACCATCATCAATGACAACTTCTTGTGTTCTCTGATTAACACTTTCCTGAACAAGATTAATTCCTTTTTTTGAAAAGGATTCAGTATTGATTAATTGTATATCTGCTAAGCGAAGCAAAATAATGAATAATGCAGCCATAATAAATGCACCGACAATCATTAACCTCTTTCTTAAAATGGGTACAACCTCCTTTCACAATCCTCTCTATTCCATATTGGTTGCTATTTTCATTGACAAAAAATTGGACTGTTTTATACAATCAAGTTTTTTATAAAGCATGAAGTGTTTAGTTATAGTTTTGTACTCTACTCACTTTACAAGTGAGTAGCAGCACCTCACCATTTTAAACATAATTATTATTGGTCCTTCTGCACATGACATTTTTATCGTCTAATTTTAGATTTTCACCTTATTAAATTTACAGAAAATAAAAAACACCCCGTCTACATTTTCGACGAGGTGTCCATTTAATAAACATTCATTAGCTAATTTTTACGATTTTTACAAGCATTTCTCCACCTGGAGTTTGAACAGTTACTTCTTCTCCTACTTTTCGGCCAAGTAAGCTTTTTGCAATAGGTGAATCATTTGAAATTTTTCCTTCAAACGGATCTGCTTCCGCGCTACCAACAATCGTATAGGTTTCTTCATCACCGTCTGGTAGTTCTGTAAAAGTTACAGTTCTTCCAAGTGATACCATGCTCGTATCCGCTTCTCCTTCAATGATTTTCGCGTTACGAATCATATTTTCAAGAGTAGTAATTCTACCTTCAACAAAAGCTTGTTCCTCTTTTGCTGAATCATACTCTGAGTTTTCCGATAAATCACCGAAGCTTCGAGCAATTTTAATTCTCTCAACAACTTCTTTTCGTTTAACCGTTTTCAAATATTCAAGCTCTTGTTCAAGCTTTTCTTTACCTTCTTTAGTCATAGGAAAAACTTTTTCTTGTGCCATGTTTTTTCCACTCCTTCTAGTAGACTTCCCCATGTTTTTACATTTACTGAATCAATGACAAGGGATTTATGATTAAGTATGTATTCATTGGAGGCAGATTTTCCACCTCTAGTTTATAAAGAGTTATGATTAATAAGATGTTTTTCTTAAGCAAGTGAATTGTATAAAGGCATTTTCCCCTTTATAAAGTCGTTAATTATCAATAATCAAAAGATTACAAACGAATTTCTTATCATTTGAAAAAAGCAAGGGCCACTAAGTGCCCTCAACTTTTGAAAAAATGCTTTAAAGAAAATATCTTATTCTTATACATAATATGATCATAGTACTCTTTATCTATGCTATGTTATTACAAAATGGCGTTTAGTTCAAGAATTGTTTGGATTTTTGTTACCATTAAATCAATTGCTACGTGATTTTGACCGCCTTCAGGAATAATAATATCTGCATATCTCTTCGTTGGTTCAATAAACTGATTATGCATTGGACGAACAACTGACAAATATTGCTCAATAACTGAATCGATTGAACGTCCCCGTTCCTTTATATCACGTAAGATACGTCTTATAATTCGTAAATCCGCATCTGTATCAACAAATAGTTTAATATCCATTAAATCCCTTAAACGTTTATCCTCAAGGATTAATATACCCTCTAATATAATAACATCCTTTGGTTCAACAAGCATAACATCTTTTGATCTAGTATGCAATTTATAATCGTATATCGGCTTTTCAATCGTTTTATGATCTAATAATAACTGCAAATGTTGATATAATAAATCATTATCAAAAGCTAATGGATGATCATAATTTGTATTCAATCTTTCCTCAAACGGTAAATCACTTTGATCCTTATAATAAAAATCCTGCTCTAGCATTAGGATTGAATGTCCCTTAAAATGTTCATATATCGATTTAGTTACACTAGTCTTTCCTGAGCCTGACCCACCAGCAACGCCGATTACAACGGGCTTCCTATTCATTTCTTTAAAGCCCCTTTCGCATCATATTATGTTTAAAAACTTGATTTTTAACTTTAAATTTAACAATTTGCAATGGATGGCGAGCTGCATCAAGCTCATTTCCCTTTTCATCCCAAATTGTCTCAATTACAGTTGTAAAATTCTCAATTTCCGGTCCGAAAAATTCAACTTTGTCACCAGGTTTAAAGAAATTGCGTTGCTGCAATGTAACGATATTTGTCTTCTCGTCATAATCAAGTACAAGTCCAACAAAATCAAATGCAGTTTTTTTACTATGATTTCCAAACATTTGTTGTTTATATCCTGGAACCCCTTCAAAAAAGGCAGATGCTGTTTCACGATTTGCACATTTATCTAATTCTCTTAACCATTCTGGATCAATTTTAAAATTATCAGGATCAGCACAATAAGCATCAATAACTTTACGATATACACTAACAACTGTTGCAATATAATGGATAGATTTCATTCTACCTTCAATTTTTAAACTATCAATTCCTAACTCGATCATTTTCGGAATAGATTCAATTAAATTTAAATCTTTCGGACTCATCGCAAATGGTGCATCATTTTCATCATAAAGAGCTACTTCATGATTATTGTTCATTTTGTATAAATCATAATCCCAGCGGCACGATTGACAGCAGCCACCGCGATTTGAATCACGTGCAGTCATATGGTTACTTAATGTACAGCGACCGGAATAAGCAATACACATTGCACCATGTATAAAGGTTTCAATTTCAATATCTACCTTTTCTTTCATTTCTTTAATTTCTTCCGCACTTGTTTCCCGTGCTAAAACAACTCGTTCAAGACCCTCCTCTTTCCAAAATTGAACAGCCTTCCAGTTAGAAAGAGATTGTTGTGTACTTAAATGGACTTCAAGCTTTGGGGCAACCCGTCTACATGTTTCGATAATAAGTGGGTCAGCAACTATAATACCTGTTACACCTGCACCTTCAAGAGCAATTAAATATTCATCTAGCCCATCAATATTCTCATTGTGAGCATAAATGTTTGTTGTTACATAAATATGAGCACCATACTTTTTTGCAAATTGAACGCCTTCCGCTATCTCTTCAATGGAAAAATTATCGGCATTTGAGCGAAGTC
The DNA here is from genome assembly GCF_052044855.1 of Metabacillus sp. 22489. Taxonomy (NCBI): domain Bacteria; kingdom Bacillati; phylum Bacillota; class Bacilli; order Caryophanales; family Bacillaceae; genus Metabacillus; species Metabacillus sp. 22489. The sequence goes on along the minus strand of NZ_JBQENT010000082.1, from coordinate 3,625 downwards.
CGTATTCTTGACCGCCAATAAAAACAGCATCCGCTCCATAATGAACAGCTATTTTCAATTTTTCTAAATTACCAGCAGGAGCTAGTAATTCCGGTTTTTTTGTAATGATTCGTTTTCCATTTATGATTTCAGAAATATTATCTTTTACAACCGTCATTTTATTCACTCCTTTTCAATCGATTAAGTCTTAATAGACCGTTTCTTTAAAGAAGAAACCTGTATCTAATGGACGGTTTTTAGCTTGAAGAGCTTCTATTTCTTCTAAAAGATTTTCTTTAATCTCTTCATACTCCGCATTATTTTCTATACATAAGTCGATCGCTTTTCGATATTTTTTCGTCACTTCAAGAATATAATCGGAGGTTTGAAGAATTCCATCTATCTTAAACGAATCTATGCCTGCATCGATCATTTCGCCAAGCTCATCAATAATACACATATCGTTTGGACTCATAATATGTGTCCCATTTACATCTTCAAAAATTGGGTATTTATTATTTCTCTCTGGATCAAATAAAAACATATTTTCATTTTGGCTTCTATTTTCAATTTTGAGTGCCTTACCTTGGTATTCAAAATAGTTTCCAAGCAGTGTACGTTTTGATTGAAACATACATGTCATCCCATGGACTTGTACCTCTATTTCAACATCAGCATTTTCTTTCATTTCAATAATTGCATCCATGCTTAACTCACGAGCTAAAACTGCTCTTTTTGCACCTTTGCGCCCCCAGTAGTTACATGTATACCAATTAGTTGCAGTTGTTTCAGTATTCCAGTGCAGTTTTAATTGTGGTGCAACCTCTCTTGCAACCATTAGCACAGCCGGATCACCAAAAACGACTGCATCAACTTTAACATCAGAAAGATATTTAAGATAATCTCCAAGCATTGGAACCATTTCATTGTGAAAAATTGCATTCATTGCAACATATATTTTTTTACCATGCTTATGAGCAATCTCAATTGCTTGTTTTATATCTTCTTTTGTAAATTCACCTGCTAGTCTTAGGCCAAATCTCTGTTCACCGATATTAAATGCATCAGCTCCAGCTTCAATTAAAGTAGGAATATCTTCAACTGATTTCGGTGTAACTAATAATTCAGGTTTCTTCATCACTACCACCTCTTATTTCATGCTAATCATTTTCGTCTCGTTACAGCTATTCCATCACCAACAGGAATAATCGTTGTCTCATAATTATTAAGTTCAAATAGTGAATGATTAAACTCATTTAGTTTTCTAACTAACGTCCTTTGACGTCTCGTTTTTAATTCAGAACGGTCACGCGCAACCGTTCCCTTAAATAAGACATTGTCTGTATAAATGATTCCTGCTTTAGAAAGCATCGGCTCATAAAGCGAGAAAAACTTAGTATATTTTGCCTTAGTAGCATCAATAAACACTGCATCAAACGGAGCGAATGTTTGAACATTCTCTGATAATTCTAGGGCATCGCCATGCATTGTGTGTATTCTCTTTTCAAGGCCCATTTCTTTAATATTTCGGTTCGCCTGTTGAAATCGTTCTTCATCTAGCTCAATTGTAAATATTTCAGCTTCTGGTAACTTTAGGGCCATCCGTATAGCAGAATATCCGATTGCTGTACCGATTTCTAGAATTTTTTTTGGCTGTTGTAATGAGAGAAGAAGTAGTAACACCTCTATTCCTGTTTTCTCCATAATTGGTACATCATTTTGCTTGGCGAATTCTTCCATTTGTTGTACATAAATTGGACGCTCAGGTAGTAAGTTCTCTATATATGTTATAACTTCTTCATTTAACATAGTTGCCCTCCTGCTTTTATTCCTTTAATGCTGCTATTCTCTGCTCAAACGATATAATCCACACCAAAAACAATTAATTACTTGACGTTATCACTATAAATGTCTAGCTACTCATCAAATAAGATCTATAAAAAGTGAAGATCATGATAGGAAAACTGCAACTAATAACCTGTATAGTCGCACTTTTATCACCGAAAAATAAGAGTCCCATAAATTGAGAACTCTTCAAGTAAAAGCATATAATCCGTTCATTGCTTATAACAACTCGATATATTTTACCACAAGAAGAAAGGGAATGCGAATAATTAATTCACCTTCCCTTCAAAAGTCTATTGCTCTATAATATGTTTATTTTTTTCAATATTATGTTCCTCAAGTGTTTTAGTAAAAATGACTTCCCCTTCCTTAGTCGCTAGGAAATATAAATAATCTGTTTTTTCAGGTGACAATGCAGCATTAAATGATATTTCACCCGCATTTGCAATTGGACCAGGAGGAAGACCTTCGTTTTGATAAGTATTATATGGTGAATCAACTTCAAGGTCTTTATATAGAACACGATCCTTGTGCTGACCAAGTGCATATAAAACGGTTGGATCTGTTTGCAGTGGCATTTTCTTTTCTAGTCTATTATAGAAGACACTTGAAATCTTTTCTCTGTCAGCCTTTTCAGTAGCTTCCTCTTCAATTAAAGAAGCCATTGTTAAAAACCAGTGGACACTTACATTTTTTTCCTCTAGTTGCGGCAAATAATTCCCTACTACCTCACTCATTTTTTTAATCATTGGTTCGATGATTTCTTCAATGGTTGGTTTATCTTTATAATAAGGATATGTCGCAGGATATAGATAGCCTTCAAGCGGATATTTTATATCTTTTGCAAATATATCATCCGTTAATAATTCTGGATATTTCTCTTTCATTTTTTGAATAAATGATTTATCTGTTAAAGTTGCTAAAATTTCTGCTTCACTGTATGGTGCGTTTTTCGAGATGATTGAAGCAATTTCCTCGATTTGCCTTCCCTCAGGAATTGTAACTTGGAATGCTGCCTCTTCCATTAACACTCCTTGTTGCAAGTTCTCAATGATTTCATTAAATGTCATCGATTTATTGAATGTATATTCACCTGCTTGAAAATCAGCTGCATTTTTAAATTTAATATAATACTTAAATACACGAGCATCTTTAATAATATCGTTTTTTTCCAGAATGTTAGAAATCGTTGATACTGAAGAACCAATTGGAATGGTTACCTTTACTGCTTTTTGATTACCAGGGTCAACAGGTTCTAAAGCAGATTTTATGTAGAGATACCCTCCACCAATAATTCCTGAAAAAACAATAATTAATATAATAAATACAGATAAAACAATTTTCCGTACAACTTTTGCTTCTTTTTGTTTTTCAAGTAACTTGCTATGAAATGAATCTTTTTTTGAATCTTTCTCAGACATTCATATCCTCCTCTCATTCCAACTATTATACTACAATGTTCTCTCCGTTTCGGCAATATTTTCAAAAAGGGTATAACAGGTTCATCTTAAATACTAAAGATGGTTCTGAAATGTATATCGTTGAGAATCTTAACATAACACGCAACATGGAAGCTTTATCCAGTGATTTTCCCATCCATACATATGAATTAAATTCAGGAAATAGTATTGATACTTTTCCATCAATTCTCTAACTATACAAAAAAATAGTCGACCATAAGGGAGGCCACTGAAAAAGTCTCTATATCTTTAATAAAGCGAAGGCTTCCTCGATATTATGAGGAAGCCTTCGCTCTTTTCATTTATAATAGATATATAAACTCTTAGGTGGTGTTCGCATG
>NZ_JBQENT010000081.1:0-9558 GCF_052044855.1 Metabacillus sp. 22489 | reverse complement strand
CGTAAATACCAGAATATGGACTGAGGTTTAGAGATTGTTGATTGGAGATCATGCGAACACCACCTAGAGTTTATATATCTATTATAAATGAAAAGAGCGAAGGCTTCCTCATAATATCGGGGAAGCCTTCGCTTTATTAAAGATATAGAGACTTTTTCAGTGGCCTCCCCATTTGCTACCCCTTTTTCTTACGATTATTGCTCCATCTGGCGAGCTAAAAACCCAGCAGCTGTTTCAACTGCTTTATGCTCAACCTCGCCAATTGCTTGGTCCTTCGAAAAAATGATAACTGCTCCGATTGGGTCACCATTAGCGACAATCGGTCCAATCGTATACGATTTAACTTCCTCACTTACCCCTTCGATAATCTGAGTTTCTCCACCATCTGTTTTTAAGATAGAACTTCTCTCTTCCATTACCCGCTCGACAACTTCACTAATGTTTTTATTTAAGTAATCCTTTTTCGAACCACCTGAAACCGCAATATACGTATCTCGATCACAGATTAATACCGGATGACCTAAACTGTCGTAAAGTGCATCTGCATATTCCTTTGAAAAATCGCTTAGTTCACTTATCGGTGAGTATTTTTTTAAGATCACTTCACCATCGCGGTCAACAAAAATTTCTAGTGGATCTCCTTCGCGAATTCGGAGTGTTCTCCGAATTTCCTTTGGAATTACTACACGACCTAAATCATCAATACGACGAACTATACCAGTTGCTTTCATCTTATGTTGCCTCACTTTCATCGGATGATAGGAAAAAAGATGATTGTTTTTAAACCCCTGTTTTTAGTGAATTTACATTTAATTTAGTTATGATTTATTCGACAAGATTTCAAAGATATGACAGGAGTTTTCTTTTTATGTAACAATCACCATTTGTTGAATTTAGTATCCTACACATGTTTTGTAATATACATAAGAAAGTGATTTTTTCATATTTTTTGTTCGTCGTAAAATTATTCAGCTTAACCAAACATATTGTGTGGTAAACCAATTAGTTTTGTGTGATTCCCTCTTTTTTCACATGAGCTAATCCATTTAATAGCTCTTTTATAATAGCTAACCATTGTTGTTCTGATAATCCCTTTGTATTAACGGTAATTTTCAGTCTTCCTCCGTCCATTCCAAGACCAACTGTTCTGCTGTGCTTTGAGCTTAGTTCAAAAAGAAGATGACCATCAATTCGATTACTCGCTTCTTCTTCAATTAAAATATTTACAATTTCCTTTTCCTGCTTGATAAGCTCGACACGTTCTTGCATAGCAAATACTTTAATCGTTGCTATTTGGAATAAATAATCAACCTCAATTGGATATTCTCCAAATCGATCGACTATTTCCTCTTGAAGCTCCTCTAATTCTTGTAACGATGTTATTGATCTGAAACGCTTATACATATCAATCTTTTGACGACCATCAGAAATATAATCCTGTGGTAAATATGCATCTACCTGTAAATCAATTTCAACATCAATTACTTTTTCCTTAGGCTTATCTGTTCTTCTTTCTTCAATTGCTTCTTTTAACATTTGTGAGTATAAATCAAATCCTACTGAATCAATAAATCCATGCTGTTGAGCGCCTAATAAATTCCCTGCACCTCTTATTGACAAATCTCGCATTGCAATTTTAAAACCAGATCCTAATTCTGTAAACTCTTTAATCGCTTGAAGCCTTTTTTCTGCTACTTCTGTTAACACTTTATCCTTTCGATGAGTGAAATAAGCATATGCTATACGATTTGAGCGACCTACTCTTCCTCGAAGCTGATAAAGCTGAGATAATCCCATCTTATCTGCATCATTAACAATTAACGTGTTAACATTCGGAATATCTACACCTGTTTCAATAATCGTTGTACTTACTAAAACATCGTACTCACCTTCAAGGAAATTTAGCATTACTGACTCAAGCTCATTTTCCGTCATTTTTCCATGCGCATAGGTTACTCTTGCATCAGGAACGAGCATTGAAATCTCTTCTGCCTTACGCTCAATATCCTCCACACGGTTATATAAGAAAAATACTTGACCACCACGCGCTAGTTCTCTTTCGATTGCCTCTCTTACAAGCGCACCGTTATACTCGACAACATAAGTTTGAACAGGAAAGCGATTCTCTGGCGGTGTTTCAATTACCGATAAATCACGAACGCCTAGCATGGACATATGTAACGTCCTCGGTATTGGCGTTGCTGTTAGTGTAAGTACATCTACATTTGTCTTTAATTGCTTTATCTTCTCTTTATGAGTTACACCAAATCTTTGCTCTTCATCAATAATAAGTAAACCTAAATCCTTGTAGGTTATATCCTTTGATAATAATCGATGTGTACCAATCACCATATCGACTGTACCATTCGCCAACCCCTTTTTTGTCTCAGTTATTTCTTTTCTAGTTCGGAATCTACTTAATAGCCCAATCGTAATTGGGTAATCTTGAAATCTTTCACGAACTGTTTCAAAATGCTGCTGAGCTAGAATTGTTGTAGGCACTAATAATGCTACCTGTTTCCCATCAGCTATTGCCTTGAAAGCAGCCCTAATCGCAACCTCTGTTTTTCCATAACCTACATCTCCACAAAGGAGTCTATCCATTGGACGGATTCGTTCCATATCTCGTTTAATTTCTTGAATTGAACGGAGCTGATCTTCTGTTTCCTGGTATGGAAAGGCCAATTCAAATTCTTTTTGCATTTCGCCGTCTGGAGAAAATGCATATCCTTCACTAGCTTCCCTTTCCGCATACAATTTAATTAAATCATCCGCTATATCCTGGACAGATGATTCAACTTTCTTTTTAACCTTTCTCCAATCATTTCCGCCAAGCTTATAAATTTTAGGCTCTTTGCCTTCTGAACCAACATATTTCTGTACTTGATCAATTTGATCTACTGGGACATATAATTGGTCACTACCTTGGTAACGAATATTTAAATAATCTTTATGAATACCGTTAATTTCTAATGTTTCAATTCCAAGATATTTCCCTATCCCATGGTTGACATGTACGACATAATCACCAATTTCAAGCTCAGAGTAGCTCTTAATTCTCTCCGCATTCGAAAGCTTCTGTCTTCTAACCTGTTTCTTAACTCGCTTCTTAAATAACTCCTCTTCAGTAATCACGGCAAGCTTTTGCATAGGAAGTTCAAAGCCTGTTTGCAGGTCACCTTCCATAATAAAGACCTTTCCGCTAACAAGAGCAGCTCCTTTTTTTATTGTCGTTGTTGTGATTTCGTAGTCTTCTAAAACCTGTTCTAGTTTTTTAGTTCTTTCATCATTTACTCCTAGAAAAACAACGGCATAGTTTGATTTCTTCCAACGCTCTAACTCATTTTTCAAGACATTCATTTGCCCATGGAAGTTTTGCATTTGCTTACATGACAAATTCAAAATATTTTGCGGACTCGTATGTGGTACATGTCGCAAAAATAATGATAGATAAACGAGTGAGTGAGTGGATTTTGAAACGACGTCTACATAAGAATGTGATAGCTTTACGTTATGTAGTATTTTGCCATCCTCAAGCAGGCTAGTAAACCACTCAGCCTCTTCCTTATTTAATTGATCAAATGTTTCATGAATACGACCAATTTCATCCAAAATAACGATAGATTTCTTTGGAAAATAGTCTAGTAAACTAGTAGCCTTATCATAGAAGAGCGACGAATATTTAAAAAGATCCTGTTCAAACTGTCCGTTACGTAAACGCTCCAAATCAAATTGGATATTTTCGAGTAAAAGCTCCTTTTGTTTTTCATCTTTTAATTTTTTTAGACTTGCTGCTAATCCAGTCTCAACAGCTTGAATCGTTTTTTCTTTCGTTCCACTATTTATAATCATTTCATTTGCAGGACCAATTGATATATCCTTAAGCATTTGAATTGACCGCTGATCTTCACTGTTAAATGTTCGTATCGAATCAATCTCTGTATCAAACAGCTCAATTCGTACCGCATGCTCCTCTGTAAGTGGATAGATATCTAAAATACCGCCACGAACACTAAATTCCCCAGGTGAGCTTACCATGTCCGTTCTTTCGTACCCGAGGGAACTAATTTTATTTAGAAGACTATCAAGATTAATATCTTGTCCAACCGTCAAACGAATTTGACTTTCTCTCCATAAATCCATCGGTGGCAGCAATCGTCTTATACCAGCGACAGGAGTAACGACAACAGTTTGCTTTCCTTCCGCCAACCTATTCAACACTTCAATCCTTTGTGCCTTTAATTCAGGGCTAGCAATGGCGATTTCAGAAGCAATTAAGTCATTAACAGGGTAAAGATAAACATCCTCATTCAAAAGGTTAACCAAATCTTCATATACCTTTTGTGCTTGATAAAGATTATGTGTAACTACTAATAGTGATTTATTTAATCCATTATAAAGAGCTGAAGTAAATACAGTCCTTGCAGAACCAGATAAGCCAGCAACTAACTGTTCTTTCAGTCCTTCTTCTATTCCTGAAACAATCGTTTTATAATCATCCGTCTCAGTAAAATAAGTCTGCAAACTAATCAAGATTAGCCCTCCTCTCAGATAAAGTCATAGATTGTTTATTTAAAATATCATGCAATATATTGATTAAAATCCCTTTCTCGGGAAGATCTCAACAGAAAAACGCTTTGGGATTTGCCCAAAGCTCTTATTGAATAAAACGTTCATATTGATGAAGGTCGGGATTACGATTTAATGCATCCTGACAATCCTCACAAATTGTTTTTATGTGAATATCACCATTTTGCTGATACGTTATCATCTCTTGTCTTTCTTCATTATTCAAGTGATCGAAGCCAAGCTGCTCACTCGTTACTGATATATTATCAATGCTTCCTACCTTAACGCCACAGTGTCTACAATGATAATGCAGAGCCATATGTACCTCCTGAAAAAGGTTATTTATTCCTAGTATGTACGTTTTACAGGAATGATATACATATGAGCTACTCTATCAAATAAAGACTATAAGAGTTCCTTCACTATATGTTTTATTATTGTATATGCCGTAATATTCCGTTTAATTAAACTCATTCATTACTTGAGTAAATGGAGATGATGATACCCATTTTTCACAAGCATTTGCTGAACGATTTATTGTATCAATCAGGTCTGCTTGTTCTTCTTCTGTAAAGCGCCCTAATACATAATCAGTTATCTTCATACCATTTTTGGGGCGATCGATACCTATGCGAATACGATTAAATTCCTGTGTTGCCAAATGTAAAATCATTGATTTAATTCCATTATGTCCACCTGCACTGCCCTTTGTTCTTAATCTAATTTTTCCTACAGGCAAATCGAGGTCATCATAAATTACAACGATTTCATCATTGTCTATATCATAGTAATCCATTAAAGGACGTATGCATTCTCCTGATAAATTCATATAAGTAAGTGGTTTTAATAATATGACTTTCTCACCTGAAATATGACCCATTCCATATAACCCATTAAATTTTTGGCGATCTAGCGGGATCGATAATTCTTTTGCGAGCTTATCAATAACCATAAAACCTACATTATGTCTTGTATGTTCATATTGTTTACCAGGGTTTCCTAGACCAACTATAAGTTTCATATCGAAACCCTCCTAATTCTGTATCTAATTGTACTTACTACTATTATTATATAACATTAGCACAAAAAGAAGTGTCAATAAATGAAAGTGTCAGTACTCATGATCATTTGTAGAAAATCGTTCTACATAAGACATCCTCTGAGAACTGACACTTATTGTCTTCTTTTTTCAAATCATATGTTTACAGCACAGTTTACGTAAATGTTATAGCTACTTAAATAACTAGTGTTGTGTGGTTAATTTCCTTCAGGCTTATTCGGCGTATCCACTGCTTAAGACACACTGTTTTGCAACACTTAGCCAAACAGTCAACCATAAACCCGTTTTGTATTATTCCTCGCGCCCTTCTTCATTTGTAGGAGTTCCTGGTTCTTGTTCCTCACCGCTATCAATTTCTTCCTCCTGCTGTGGTGGAAGGATGGACGCAATTACTAAATCGCCATCCTGGATGAATGTGTAGCTTCCATTTTTCACTACATCCTTCAATAAAAGCGCCTCATTCACAGCTAAATTTGAAATATCAACATCAATTGTTTGAGGTATATCACCTGGTTTAGCACTAATTGTAATTTCATGAGTGGATTGCTGTAACACCCCACCATCTTTCACACCTTGTGCCTCTCCAATTAACTGAATTGGGACATTTACTTCAATATCTGCTTTCATATCAACAATTTGAAAATCAACATGGATTACTTCGTTTTTTAACGGATCTGTTTGCATGTCTGATAGCATCACATTTTGAGAAGAACCATCAACATTTAAATCGATAATTGTATTCTTCCCTTCCTCTCGGATCGTTTTCAATAGCTGGATACTATCTATTGCGACAGGCTTGCTTTCTGTTGTCTTCCCGTAAACAATTGCCGGAATTTGTCCAGCCTCTCTAATTTTCCTTTTTGCCGATCTTGTAAATTCATGTCTATTAATCGCTTGTATTGTTGTCATTTCTACACCCTCCTACTCAATGTTCTTCACCATAATGGTTTGCCCAAAAATAAGAAGGGATAAACATGATACGCAATATAAAAAAGGCTTATTCCATTATAATTAAGTGACTGATTCGAATTGTTCAAATTCGAAGTCCTTATTATTTTAGGAATAAGCATTATTTTATCAATCAAATAATAAACTTACAGATTGTTTCTCATGCACGCGAATAATCGCTTCACTAATTAAAGGTGCTACTGATAATTCAACCAATTTGTCGATTCTTTTTTCCTCTGGCATGGCAATTGAATTCGTCACAACTAGTTCTTTTATTTTTGAATTTTGAATCCGCTCAATTGCTGGGCCTGATAAAACAGGGTGTGTACAGCAAGCAAATACTTCTTTTGCTCCATTTTCTACAAGAGCATTTGCTGCTAACGTAATTGTCCCAGCTGTATCAATAATATCATCGATTAGAATCGCTGTTTTTCCTTCAATGTTACCAACAATATTCATCACTTCAGCTACATTCGGTCTTGGACGTCTTTTGTCAATAATCGCAATTGGAGCTTTCAATTTATCAGCTAGTTTACGCGCACGTGTTACACCACCATGGTCTGGAGAAACAATGACGATGTCCTCTAAATTTTTCTCAAGGAAATATTCCCCTAAAATTGGTACACCCATTAAGTGGTCAATTGGAATATCAAAAAATCCTTGAATTTGTGGAGCATGCATGTCTAATGTAATAACACGAGTAGAACCAGCTGTTTCAATTAGATTTGCTACAAGCTTTGCTGTAATTGGTTCCCTCGCTCTTGCTTTCCTGTCTTGTCTAGCATATCCATAATATGGAATGACAATATTAATCGTTTTTGCAGATGCACGCTTTAATGCATCTATCATGATTAATAGTTCCATCAAATGTTCATTAACAGGACCGCTTGTTGATTGAATAATGTATACATCACAGCCACGGATACTTTCCTCGATGTTAATTTGAATTTCTCCATCACTAAATCGTGTGACAGAACTCTTTCCTAAGTCCACCCCTACAATATCGGCGATTTCCTTAGCTAAAGCTGGATTAGAGTTTAATGTGAATATTTTTAGATTTGAATCTCCATAGCGATTAGACATGGTTAAGTGAAAACCTCCATTAGGAATTTTTATTATTTATTCGGTCAGCATAATTCTCTTTATTTACTTGGCGTGCCCGCGCAATTGATAATGCTTTTCCTGGTACATCACTCGTAATTGTTGAGCCTGCAGCTACATATGCACCTTCACCGACTGTAACCGGTGCAACTAAATTCGAGTTACATCCAATAAATGCTCCATCCTCAATTTTCGTTAGGAATTTATTTTTCCCATCATAGTTAACAGTTATTGAACCACAACCAAGATTTACATCAGAACCAACCTCTGCATCCCCAATATAACTTAGATGTGAAGCCTTACTTCCTTTTCCGATTGTTGACTTTTTAATTTCAACAAAGTTTCCGATTTTCACCTCATCAGAAATGGACGATAATGGACGAATATGTGCAAAAGGACCAATCGCTACACGATTTCCAATATGACTGTCATGTGCAACAGATTGTCGAATTGTTGTTTCATTTAATACAGTGCAATCCTTAATTTCACTGTTTGGTCCGATAATACAATTCTCACCAATCGTCGTAGAACCAGAAATAATTGTACCTGGATAAATAACTGTATCACGACCTATTACTGCATCAGGAGAGATATATGTATTCTCAGGGTCGATTAAAGTAACACCATTTCTCATATGTTCAGTGTTTATCCGACGTTTCATAATTTTTTCTGCTTGAGAAAGAGCAATTCGATCATTAACACCTAATGTCTCATCAAATGAATCTGTTTGATAAGCCGAAACTACCTTGCCTTCTTTTTTTAGGATTTCTATTACATCCGGCAAATAGTACTCTCCTTGAACATTATCATTAGAAACGTTTGCTAATGCTTGAAATAATTCTTTATTATCAAAGCAGTATGTACCAGTATTTATTTCCGTAATACTTCTTTCTAATTCAGATGCATCTTTATGCTCTACGATTTTTTCAACTGTTCCTTCATTATTACGAACAATTCGGCCATATCCTGTTGGATCATCAGCCTTAGCTGTTAAAATTGTTGCCTTCGCATTCGTTTCTTTATGATGAGCTAATAAAGCTGACATTGTGTCAGAAGTAATAAGAGGTGTGTCACCGCATATCACGATTGTCGTTCCCTCTTCATTTTCTAAAAATGACGAAGCTTGCATAACAGCATGAGCAGTTCCTAATTGTTCACTTTGAAGTGCATATTCACTCGTATTCCCTAGCTCTGCTTTTACCTTTTCAGCACCGTGCCCTACAACCGTTACAATTTTCGTCAAATCCAACTTTGAGACTTGATCTAAAACATGCTGTACCATTGGCTTTCCACAAACAGGATGTAGTACTTTATAAAGGGAAGATTTCATTCGTGTACCTTGTCCTGCAGCTAAAATAACTGCGTACCGATTTTCCATTCATTTGGCCTCCATTTATTTATTTAAACCTTTTTAGCTACCTATTATTAAACGTTTCATGCGTTTTTATCCATAACGAATATATCTTAAAATTACCATCATTTCAAGATAACAAATCTAAGTACATAATATTTCTAATTTTATCATAGTTTTGTATCTAAGATATCGTAATCGAATATTACCTTCTCAATTAAAACAAAAATCATAGGGATTAGACTAATAAGGTGCATAGGAATGGTAGGTGCTTTCCCCATTTATTATGCTCCTTATTTTGAAGAAGGTCCAAATTTAAGAACCACATGTAATTAACTGTGAAAGAAAAAATCGGAGAATAGAATTAAGGTAGTAATTACTTATGGGGGAGTATAGTAGCAATCCAGTAAAAAGGTTCAACGTCAAATGTTGGGGTGAAGTAAATCTTACTTCTCCCTTATCCAACATGAACACCCACTTTTTTATACTTATGTGTTAATAAAATCTTTGCTCTAAAACGCTTGAAACT
>NZ_JBQENT010000080.1:0-10038 GCF_052044855.1 Metabacillus sp. 22489 | reverse complement strand
CTGGCCGACGAACTTCCCAAATTGCTATGAATAAGATAAAGAACGTATTTAACAGGTATAGAAAAAAAATCCACTCCAACTAAAATTCCTCCTTAGTTTTTCCATTATCATGTACAAACTATGTAGCAAGTATACGTTTGGAATACGAGGAATTGTTTAGATTGACCTTTTCTCATGAGACACCTCAAATATTTTTTTGTAATTATATAGGTTGAATTAAAGACTTACATTCTTACACAAAGCCTGTTTATGACTACATCGGCTTTAGAACCAATGTCCACTACGAACTTACGGACATTGATCCGGATGTCCTGGACTCTCGAATAGAAGACATTATTAATGATGGTTTCCTTCATCCATTTCCAAAAACCCTCCATCAGATTAAGTTCCGGACTGTAAGGAGGTAGGAAGATCAATTCAAGCCGTGAACTGTTTTCTTCCAGGAAAGGCTGGATTAGTCTGGCATGGTGGATCCTTGCATTATCCAATACCATGGCAATATCTTCACTCTTCCTTGGTACTTCCCTTCAAAGCTCAATCCCTTCGCGTTGACGCATTCTGATTAGATCACGTTCTAATTGATTTACACCGGCCATAACGCTTATTAAAAATTGGCTATACGAATTTTCTTTCGATATATCTAACCAGGTGTCTTTCAAAGACTTTAAACCTTAGACCTCTAAAATCCACCCAAACTTGTCGTGTTCTTTTCCTAATTGAATATCAGTAATCGTTTTATATAATTTTCTTGATAAATCTCCTGTTTGATACTCATTTATAATCATTTTATTCTCATTCCAGTTTAATTCACCTATTGGAGATATGACAGCTGCAGTTCCTGTACCAAATATCTCTTCTACTTCCTCTTTACAGTATGATTTGTAAACGTCCTCTATGGAAATATCCTCTTCACAAACAGGTATTTTCCAGCTTCTTAAAAGCTCAATGACAGATTCCCTCGTAATCCCTCCTAGAATACTTCCATTTAATTTAGGAGTTATTACTTTTCCATTTATCTTAAAAAAGATATTCATATTTCCCACTTCCTCTACATATTTCTTTTCAATAGCATCTAACCATAAAACTTGTTCATATCCTAATTGTTTAGCTTTTATTTGAGCCCGTAAACTAGCAGCATAATTGGCTGAAGTTTTTGCAAATCCTACTCCTCCCTTTACTGCCCGTACATAATGATTTTCTACATAAATCTTAACTGCTTTTAATTGATTAGAGTAATAAGATCCTACTGGTGATAAAACAATCATAAATTTATATTGATTAGAAGGTCTTACTCCAAAACAAGGCTCTGTAGCAATAATAAAAGGCCGAATATATAAAGACGTACCTTCCTCATTAGGAATCCATTCTTTTTCTAATTTAATTAGTTGTTTAATAGCTTCTAACACAAACTTTTCTTCTAAAGGTGGAATACTAATCCGTTCACTTGAAATATTTAATCTTTTAATGTTTTTTTCTGGCCTAAATAATAATATACGGTTATCTGAAGACCTGTAAGCTTTTAATCCCTCAAATACAGCTTGACCATAGTGAAATACTGAGGCAGAAGGAACCAAATTTAAAGGCTCATAAGGTGAAATTCTAGGACTATGCCAGCCCTTATTATCTTCATAATCCATGCTAAACATATAATCTGTAAAATACTTACCAAACCCTAAAGAATGGGGATTTGGCTTATCTTTCCTCGAAGTAATTTCAATTAATTCTATAAGCTGATTCAAAATTTATACATTCCTTTCAAGTTATAATCTCCTTATTACTCATGACTAATGAAATACTTTGATACACTTAATCGTTTCAGATAGAACTGTCCTCATACAAACAGGTATAATAGCAGCAAGAACAATATAAACTTGTGATAATATAAACTTTTTTCATCCCTCTCTTTCAAAGTGATATACTTATTTCAACAATCTGAGTCTATATTATCCACAATATGATATAACAGTAAAAGGTGGAATATAACACTTATAGGGGTGAGTTTAACATGCATATCGAACTAAAACGTTCTTCCGATAAACCTTTGTCAAAGCAAATTGTACAGACATTTACAGATCGTATACAATCAGAGCTTCTGAAACCTGGAACACAATTACCCTCTATACGTAATCTTTCTAGAATTCTGCATGTTAGTTTGGTTACCGTAAGTAAAGCATACAAGGAGCTTGAAGGACGGGGTTTTATTCGATGTATCCAGGGTAAAGGCTGTTTTGTTAATTCGGAGAAATTAAATGAAGCGATAAATGAGGAAGAAGGATCTACTGCATGGCAGCTGTCAACCATCGATTATCTACCGAGAGCACAAATGTTGAAACACTTTCAAAGTGCTTTTCAAGGTTCATCAACGGATTATCGTTATCAATTTCATATATCATCGATTCATCATGAATTGCTGCCTACTGAAGAAATCGGTAAAAATATTTATCAAATTATTTTAAATAACCCAACAGTGGTTGCAAATTACGGCCCTTTTCAGGGTGATTTGGAACTTAGGAATGCATTATCCGTTTATTTTGAAGAACGAGGAATTTCGGTTAAGGGTGAAGATTTACTCATTGTAAATGGAGCTCAACAGGGGATCGATCTCATTGCCCGTACATTTGTTGGTCCAGGTGATGTCGTATATATGGAAGCTCCTACTTATTCTGGTGCTATTGATGTTTTTGCAAGCAGAGGTGCAAAAATTATTACCGTTCCTGTTGATAATGAAGGGATGAAAATTGATCTTTTGACAAAAATGTGTGATGAATATCCTCCTAAGTTGATTTATACTATTCCGACTTATCATAACCCTACGGGAACCGTCATGAGCATCAAGAGGAGAGTAAAACTTCTTCAGTTGGCGCAAAGCTATAACTGTATCATTCTTGAAGATGATACCTTCAGTGATATTTGCTTTTCTAAACAGCCACCACGTACCATTAAGTCAATAGATTCATCCGGACATGTGATCTATGTGAAAACCTTCAGCAAAATTCTGTCTCCAGGCTGTCGTATTTCTGCTATTAACACATCCGGTCCTTTTTTAAACCGACTGATTGCTGCCAAAACCATTTCGGACCTTGGCAGTCCATTAGTAACACAAAAAGCAGTATTACCTTTTATTACATCAAATCGGATGAATAAACATATCAAAAATTTGAGATCAGTACTTTATTCCCGTTGTAAGCTAGTACTTGATTTACTTAAACATCATGCACCAAAAGGTGTCACTTGGACGCAACCAGATGGAGGATTAAATATTTGGGTAACATTGCCTTCTTGGGCCAGCACAAATGAATTATTTGTGCAAGCACAAAAACAACAAATTGCTATTTTACCTGGATCAGTTTGTTATGCCGGCGAACCGGAATATAATCATTTTCGTCTTAGTTTTTCGTATTTAGAGGATGCTGTTATAAAAGAAGGAATTATTCAGTTATGTAACCTTCTCCGAACCTTTCTAGTCGATCAATCATTCACTTTAAATGAGGGGTCCCACCAACAAAACGCGGAAAACTACGCTAAGCAAACTTCATCGCATAAAGCCGATTTTTTTACACTATGAAATTATCGGCTTTTGTGTATTACGTGGATAATATGTCAAAATGTTGGTGGCCCCTAATGTGTTGCAGCAACCATTAGGGGAATAATGGAACATATGGTTATTTTTGCATATACCTCTGAATAGATCTATTATGAAAATCCCTCCTGAGATGTAAAAGATTCAGGAAGGATTTCGTAATACTTGATTGAATAATAGCTCTACTGTCTTATAAAGTTCGATCATTATCTACCTATGATTCTCTTCCACAATCGCGCACGATTGCAGAAAAATTGTTTACCTTATTTCTGAATGGAAGTTAAGAGAAAAACTATTTTGTTGAACTGATTTAATAAAGATAGAAAACATAATCTGTGGGTACACTTGAGTAACCCTGATCAATTTTTGAGTCTTGCTTTGACTGCTAGCTTTTTCATAAAACAAGCCCATTATTCCCCACCTCGATTTCCCTTAAAATCCTGTAATTATTCTTCAAAAGCAGTCTATATATAAGTATCTAAAATTCCTTATTTCGAAAAAGCGCCCGATTGTTGAGATTAAAAGCAGTTGAAGCTTGCTCGCTTTTTATCGAACATTAACAATGGAATAACACCAAATTTCAAAAGCAATGACAGACTTTTATAGCATGTATCTTAATTTCTTAAATGAGCTAGTAATTTTTTTTGGAATTCCATATTGTTTTTTTCATCAGTATTTTTACTTAATGCTTGTTCCCAATCAGCTTGTTTATAAAGAGATTTCTGATTTCCGTAAGGGTCTTTTTATTGGAGCAAATCAACTGTAGAAGATTTGTGTGAACAAGAAAAGCCCTTTTGACGTGGAGAACGAACAAGGAGTATAGACAGAAGGTCAAGGGGTTAGCAAAAAAGTTATTTGATGTTGCAAAGCTCCTTTAATCAAAAAACTTTTTGCCCCTTGACCTTCTGTTTATCCAACTTAGCTTCTAGAAGGTTGAGGGCGTAGCCTAGGAGGCTCAACCCACTGGAAGGTTAGTTGGATTACGAACTTGTACGATTCGTAGCGCAAAAGGGAGGAAAAACCAATAATAAAAGCAGCCCTTGGGCTGCTACCATTTTTCATTATGCTATTGTCTTTCGTATTACGGCTCGTTCGGTACGGCGGCTTGACGTAAATGGAACAGGAACCTACGGAATGTAGGCGCAAGTTATCAAGACCTAAATCGTAAAAAGGCATAAAAAATAGAGGTTGATACATATTAGTCATGTCTAATATGTATCAACCTCTTACTTCTTGTTCAACAAACGCGCCTACTGTTGAAGATTAATAACTTCTGTTGGTTTAGTTGAACAACTAATCTTTTATCTCATTCGGATGATCAATAGAATTTGCTATCTGAACTAAGACTTCGGGAGTCACCATATCAGAAACTCTTTTATCAATACTAAGCATATATTGCCAACTATCTCTTTCAAAAACCAATACATTAAAACCCGAAATGGCCATATACGCTGCTTCATTTCCGTTCTTTAGTTTAAAGACTTTTAAAACATACTTATCCCTGATGGGTATTTTATGCTTTATAGGTCGAACATCGATTTTGTAATGATTTTCTGGTGAATTATCACTTATAACTTCCACTTCAAAAGAGTCATTTATGTCACCCTCCAAATCATTAAATCGTCCAAAATAATGAGTGAAAGTTATTGGTGGTACTCTAAGTGGCAATTTCAAGTCTTGTTTAAAATGTTGCTCAAAATCCCTTATTGCTTCTTCAACAGTTTGATATCCAATTTCAGGATAAATTTCTTCATTAGATCTGGGTTTGTCGTTATCACTCGCACAGACTGTACCAATATTCGTTGTACAAATTAAGATACTGAATACAAGTAATAAAAGAGAAATACTTTTGTTCATTCACATCACCCTAAAATTATATTTAGGTGTATTTTACCCAAGTCATTTACAACTATCCTTATTCAAGTAAATGGCCCAATCGTATTATAAGGTCATCCAGAATTATATCTGGTTGGCCTATTTTTAATAGGTTATTCTTTAGGTAGCCGGGGTAGGACGTTATGGCCCTTGGGACTTGATCCCGTCCGTTATACTGTCCACCCCCTACTTGTAGAAACATGTTTGAGGCTGGTTGGGGCTTTGACCCCGAATAACAAGCGAAGCTATGAAACTACAAGATAGTCAGGGGCTGCCGGCAAATACAGTAAAAGGAGATGGATAAAATATGGATCCAGTCATTGGTCTGGATGTCTCAAAAGGAGAAAGCCAAGTCCAAGCTTTCTTGGCAAGAAATCAACCTTTTGGGAAAACCTTTAAGTTTAAGCATGATATCAATGGTTTACATGATTTTTATGTATTTTACAAGGAGCTCAAATTAAACGCTGAAGCAGACCCTGTGGTCATTTTTGAATCTACTGGACACTATCATGAGCCTGTACTTCAGTATCTTGAGGAAAGGAGGATAACCTACTATTTAGTGAATCCAGTGGTTTCTTACGAAACTAAAAAGAGTAGCCTTCGAAAGGTTAAGTCAGACCCAGCTGATGCTCGGCATTTATGCGAACTCTACTACAAAGAAGATCTAGAAACATTTCACCGAAAAAATGTTCAAACCATGAACTTACGTAATTTATCTAGACAACATGATTCATTAACTCGTAATTACGTACAGTTAAAGCTACAGTTTCAAACGATTCTAGATCAAGTTTTCCCTGAATATAAAGGCGTTTTTGGGAATTTGTATTCACAGATATCTTTAAAGACCTTGCTTTTATATCCTACTTCCGACGTCGTTTTAAAGGCAAAAACAGATGAAATAGCGAGTGTGATGCATAGTCTAGGAGGAAAACGTTCGTATGCATGGTTTTGGGATAAAGCGAATAAGATTAAAGAAGCAGCAGAAAGGAACCCATTTAAAAAGACCCTATATCAGAGCCATTTAGTGACGTTAAAGATGTACATCCAAATGCTTCTTCAACAAAAAGAGTTTCTATCCATTCTAGAACAAGAGATTGATCAATTAGCTATGCAGTTTGAAGAGTATGAGATTCTCCGTTCCATACCGGGGGTAGGATGTAAGATTGCGGCTACATTCATCTCCGAAATAGGAGAAATCAAGCAGTTTAGTCACCCTAAAAAGCTAGTGGCCTATGCAGGAATTGATCCCAGGATCTATCAATCAGGTAAGTTTACAGCTACCATAAACCGCATCACGAAAAGGGGATCTTCCAAGCTACGACAAGCTTTATATACAGCTGTTCAGTGTGGATTAACGAATAATCGAAACACCAAACTTAGAGAGTTTTACGACAAAAAAAGAAGTGAGGGAAAACCTCACAAAGTAGCGATAATAGCCAGCGCTAACAAGCTATTACATTGGATTTATGCCATTCTAAAGCATAAAGAGAGTTTCATAGCATAACGAATGCAAAATAATTACATTAATTGCAAAAACTTCAAATTATTGTTTTGAAGTCTCTTTGTCATGCCTTTTTTTATTGTAACATTACTTATGAATCAATATTAAGTCAAAAGTGTTGACTTATATTAGCTGGTATTCTGGAATAAGCATATAAAGGAACTATCCCACTTTACATTATAATACAGAGGTTGTGATCCCACCTTATTATAAATATCTGATTCTACTAACAGGAAAACCCCTTATCAAAAACGAATGTTTTTGATAAATGTAACTTTCAAAATTTTTTAGTCGCAAAATCCTTGTTCATTCGCTATCAAAACTATTATCAAAAACAAATTAACAATAAGCCCCCTTAATGATAATATTATTAGTATCAAAAGGGGGCTTATGATGCAATACACTTATGGATATGCAAGAGTTAGTACCAAGCAACAAGATTTGATTCGACAACTGCATTTGTTAAGCGAATACAACTGCACCGAAATATTAACAGAAAAAATGTCAGGTACAAAAACGAATAGACCAGAACTTATTCGATTAAAGGATAAAGTTAGACCCGGAGATACAATCGTTGTAGAAAGTTTTTCAAGATTAGGCCGAAGTACAAAAGATTTGATAGAGTTAGTTGAATACTTTGATGATAAAAATGTTAAATTGATTAGCATAAAAGAGAATTTTGATACAAATACACCACAAGGTAAACTTATGCTTACTGTATTTCAGGCATTCAGCCAATTCGAAAGAGATCTAATTGCTCAACGAACAAAAGAGGGGTTAGAGAGTGCAAGAGCCAGAGGAAGAAATGGCGGCCGTCCAAAAGTGAGAGAAAAACAGATAAAGAAAGCTCTTAATCTATATAACTCTAAGGAATACAGTATTAGCGAGATTGTAGAAATGACCGGAATAAGTCAAGCAACATTATATCGTTACATAAAAACAACAAGGCAAAACAAAGAGGAACAAGCTCATATTGATATAGAAAACACTGCAAAAATAAGAATGTGGCTGCGAATAGAAAATAACAATAAATTTGTACGTAGCAAAGGAAAGGTAAGAAAAAGTGTCGAGCAGTTCCTGAAAGATAATTACAAAATGGAGATCATAGCTAACGAGTATATAATCTACGTCCCTTATACAACTGTCGATGCGTTAAAAAAACAGTGTATGATATTCTCGCTGAATTAGATAGTGAGGCTGATATGAGGAATTGTTTTATTGAAGCAGATGTTTATTGCGATGAATTAGGACTCTCATGGTAATTTCAAGGATTTCTCTTTCTTTACCATATTAAATAAGTAAATTACTTTTATTGGAAGAAATCCTGCGGACTAGAGCAGCTACCCTGTCACTAGGCCTTAATCAAATGAAATATTGCATAACTTGAAATTAAACTTTTTGACATGATGAATTCAAAGAATAATAAGCTTGTCATAAAGCGTGCTTTTTGACAGTAACCGGCATAAAAAATAACTTATATTACTGTTGTTGTTTTAAAAACGGTAGTCATGTTATTCCAAGGGGCCATATTGTTGAATAAAATGTTAAATTTACATAGTGAAGATCTAATGAAAAAGCCTAAGAATTCCATTATTAGGCCCAGTACCAGCGTTGCTGTAACCAGGGGCAAAGTAGACATAGCTTAAGCACCTCTTGCCCCATTGGTTACTAGTTAGTCTCTTTATTGTTTTGTATCTTACGATATAGAGTCATTCTAGAGATACCGGCTTTCTCTGCAGCATCTGTACGACTTATGCCTTGATCGATAAGATATAGGGCATAATTAACCTTTTCCTCATCGGTTTTCGGTCTTCCAGGATGTTTCCCTCTTTTCCTTGCAGCCTGGATTCCTTCCTTTGTCCGTTCAGAAGTTAAATCTCTTTCAAATTGAGCAATTCCAGCGAAAATGGTAAACAACATTTTTCCATGTGCTGTGGTTGTATCTAGCCATGATTCCTTTAGACTTTTCAAGTGTGCTCCTTTTTGAGAAATTAATTCCGTGATCTCAATCAGATCTTTTGTAGAACGTGATAATCGAGTTAGATCTGTTACAACTACCGTATCTTCCGGACGAAGAAACTCTAACATACGATCCAACTCCGGTCGGTTCCGTTTTGTTCCAGTTACCTTTTCAAAGAAAATGCGATCGCATCCAAATTCTTCAAGTTGCTTCTTTTGGCGATCTAAATTTTGGTCTAATGTAGAAACACGCATATAGCCAAACTTCATATTCATCCTCTCCTCTACCGAATATTGTACCAAAAACGATTAGAGAGGAATATTGTTACAAATATTAATGTTACATATTTTTGTTACATCTACTATGCAAGTTTACTAGGTTAAAAACATATCACTAAACAGCGTAACAAAAACGAACGTTTTTGTGACGGTAATTGCATAAAAAAGTCTACTATATAAAAAGTAGCGATAAACTTTTGATATTATATGTTTTATGATAGTAAAGTTAAAAACTTCAGTCATTCTATTCCACAATCAGTCCATATTCTGGAACAATGAAGGAATTTAGAGTCTAAAAGAGAAATTTAAACAAAGATATTGTGGCTTGAGTATTATTTAATCGGAAGGAAGTGATTAAAATTAAAAGTCAAAAAGTTCTTTATGATGTTATGCAACACCCAGAATGGGTACAACCTCATAGTGACAAATGGTATTCGCAACTAGGAGGAAGTTACAATTACCCTTGGAAGTCTCAATTTGAAGAACCAACAGCTGCTATGGTATTGTCACAAAAGATTGATTCACTTGTAGATAAAAATTTTTGTATTCTTGATGTTGGATGTGGCCACGGTGAATTTACATATCAATGGAATTCAAAAGTAAAAGAAGTTGTAGGAATTGATGTAGTAGAGGAGTTCATTCAAACAGCAAATATAAATAAGCCATCATATTCAGTTGGATTTTTAACAGTAAATCATAATGGGGTAGCGTCAGGAAAATGCGAATTGGGAGTGTAATATTAACTGTGTAAGTAAGGAATGCGTACGGTTCCTTACTCACACAGTTTTTTATTTGATAGAATAATAAGTATAAAGCTAAAGGAGTGGTTTCAGTGGGGAAATTG